>CALXVF010000063.1 GCA_944391895.1 uncultured Clostridia bacterium | reverse complement strand
AATCTGTTATTTCTGTTTATAACTCTTCTATATAAGTCGTTTAAGTCTGATGTTGCAAATCTTCCACCATCTAATTGTACCATTGGTCTTAAATCTGGTGGTATTACTGGTATAACATTCATAACCATCCATTCAGGTCTATTTCCTGATAACTTAAATGATTCAACTGTATCCAATCTTTTTATGATTTTTGCTTTCTTTTGCTCACTTGCTTTTACTAATTCTTTTTTTAGTTTTTCTGCAAGTTTTTCAACATCTATTTCTTCTAATAATTTTCTAAGTGCTTCTGCACCCATTTCTGCTTTAAATGAGCCTTCTCCATATTTTTGCTCTGCATCATGATATTCTTTTTCTGTTAATACTTGACATTTATCTAGTCCAGATGTTCCCTTATCTGTAACTATGTATGATGCAAAATATACTACTTTTTCTACGGCTCTTGGAGAAATATCTAACATTAATGCGATTCTATTAGGTATTCCTTTAAAATACCATATATGAGCTACTGGTGCTGCAAGTTCAATATGTCCCATTCTTTCTCTTCTTACTTTTGATTTTGTAACTTCAACACCACATCTATCACATACAACTCCTTTGTATCTGATTCTTTTATATTTTCCACAATGGCATTCCCAATCTTTTACTGGTCCAAAGATTCTTTCGCAGAATAAACCGTCTTTTTCTGGTTTTAGTGTTCTATAATTTATAGTCTCTGGCTTTTTTACTTCACCTTTTGACCATTCTCTTATTTTTTCATCTGATGCTAATCCTACTTTGATTTTGCTTAAAGATTCTAATTCATCCACTTATTACTGCCCCCTACAATTTATTTTTTGCTTAGTTTCTTCTGAAAAGCATGTACACCGCTGTTCAATTATTTATGCTATGCTTTTCAGAATAATAAGCTATTTAGTTAAATTAGTCTTCGTAATTTCCGTCATCATATGAATCATCTATATCGTCTTCTAGGTAGTCTCCTCCTATTAATCCGTCATCTGATTCATCTGTTAAATCTTCAAAAAGATTGTCTCCTTCTTCTTCTAACTCTTCATCTGTTTCTGTGTATCCGTCTGCTAATTCGCTTTCATCTACAACAGTTTGTTCTTGTGGTTTTGAATCATTTACTACATTAAAGTCTACTCCATCATCTATGTCTTCTTTTAGTTCTATTTCAGTTCCTTTATCTGAATATAGTCTTAAATCTAGTCCTAATGATTGTAATTCTTTAACTAATACTTTGAATCCTTCTGGCACTCCTGGTTTTGGTATATCTTCACCTTTTACGATAGCTTCATATGTTTTTACACGTCCTACAATATCGTCTGATTTTGTAGTAATCATTTCTTGAAGTGTATATGCAGCACCATAAGCCTCTAATGCCCAAACTTCCATTTCACCAAATCTTTGTCCACCGAATTGTGCTTTACCTCCTAGAGGTTGTTGTGTAACTAAAGAGTATGGTCCAGTTGAACGAGCATGTATTTTATCATCTACTAAGTGATGTAGTTTTAACATATACATTACACCTACTGTTACTGGGTGATCAAATGCATCACCTGTTCTACCATCATATACTATTGTTTTTCCATCTCTAGATAATCCAGCTTCTTCAAGTAGTTCTTCAATTTCTTTGTCTTTTGCGCCATCAAATACTGGTGTTTCAACTTTCCATCCAAGAGCTCTAGCTGCCATACCTAAGTGAACTTCTAGTACTTGGCCTAGGTTCATACGAGAAGGTACACCCATTGGGTTTAATACTATGTCTACTGGTGTTCCATCTGGTAAGAATGGCATATCTTCTTCTGGTAATATTCTTGAGATAACACCTTTGTTACCATGACGTCCTGACATTTTATCACCAACTGAGATTTTTCTCTTTGTTGCTATGTAGCATCTTATTACTTGGTTTACTCCAGGTCCTAATTCGTCTGAATTTTCTCTTGTGAAGATTTTTACATCTACTATTGTTCCTGCTTCACCATGTGGAACTCTTAATGATGTATCTCTAACTTCTCTTGATTTTTCACCAAAGATTGCTCTTAAAAGTCTTTCTTCTGCTGTAAGCTCAGTTTCTCCTTTTGGTGTAACTTTACCAACTAAGATATCTCCTGGTCTTACTTCTGCACCTATTCTGATTATTCCATCTTCGTCTAAGTCTTTTAAACTATCTTCTCCAACGTTTGGTATATCTCTTGTTATTTCTTCTGGTCCAAGTTTTGTATCACGGCATTCGCAATCATATTCTTCAATATGTATTGATGTGTATACGTCTTCTTTAACTAATCTTTCACTAATTAATACAGCATCCTCGAAGTTGTAACCTTCCCATGTTGAGAAAGCTATAAGTACGTTTCTTCCAAGTGCCATTTCCCCATTTTCTGTTGATGGTCCATCCGCGATTGTTTCGCCTGCTTTTACTTTTTCTCCAACACTTACTATTGGTCTTTGATTAATACATGTTCCACCATTTGTTCTTTTAAATTTTAATAATTTATATTTTTTAATTTCATTTTTATTATTTCTTATTTGAATTTCATCACCAGTAACTTTTTCTACTATTCCGTCTTCTTTAGCAACTACTGTTATTCCAGAGTCTTTAGCTGCTCTATATTCCATTCCAGTTCCTACTATTGGAGCTTCTGGTTTTAGAAGTGGTACTGCTTGACGTTGCATGTTTGAACCCATTAGAGAACGTTTTACGTCATCATGCTCTAAGAATGGTATCATAGCTGCTGCAACAGAAACTAATTCTTTTGGTGAAATTTCAACATAATCTACTTTGTCTGCTGGAACTTCTTTGATTTCTGTTACTTGTCTTACTTTTATTCTTGAATTTATAAATCTACCTTCTTCATCAACAGGTTCAGATGCTTGAGCTATAATGTATTTATCTTCTTCATCAGCTGATAAATAATCTACATGGTCTGTTAATTTTCCTGTTTCTTTATCTATTTTTCTATATGGAGCTTCTATAAATCCATATTCATTTATTCTTGCAAATGATGAAAGGGCTGATATAAGTCCAATGTTTGGTCCTTCTGGTGATTCTACTGGACATAGTCTACCATAGTGTGTATAGTGAATATCTCTAACTTCGAATCCTGCTCTTTCTCTTGTTAATCCTCCAGGTCCTAATGCTGAAATTCTTCTTTTATGTGTAAGCTCAGATAATGGATTTGTTTGGTCCATAAATTGAGATAATTGTGAGCTTCCAAAGAATTCTCTAACTGCTGAAGATATTGGTTTTGTATTTATTAATGCTTGAGGTGTTATTGAGTCTAAATCTTGAATTGTCATTCTTTCACGAACAACTCTTTCAAGTCTTGCTAATCCTATTCTAAATTGATTTTGCAATAATTCACCAACACATCTTATACGTCTATTTCCTAAATGGTCTATATCATCTATTTTTCCTAATCCATGATATAAGTTTAATAAATAACTTATTGATGCTATTATATCTCCATTTGTAATATTTTTTGGTACTAATTCATCTATTCTTTCTTTTATTACATCGTGTAATTTAGCTTCTTCAGTACTATCTAAAATTGATTTTAGCACTTCATAATTTACCAATTCTTTTATATGTAAGTCACTTAAATCTACATTTACAAAATTGTTAATATCTACAGTTCCATTTCCGATAACTGTTACTTTAGAATCTTTTACTTTTATATTAACTATGTTTATTCCTGAATTTTGTATTTGTTTTGCAACTTCTTCTGTTATTTCTTGGTCTTTTTCTACAAAAATTTCTCCAGAATCAGGGTCTGAAATTGTTTCATATGCTATTTGACCTGTTATTCTTTCTGCTAAATTTAATTTGTTATTAAATTTATGTCTTCCTACTTTTGCTAAATCATATCTTTTTGGATCAAAGAATAATCTATCAAATAATGTTCTAGCTGCATCTACTGTTGGTAATTCACCTGGTCTTAATTTTTTGTATATTTCTATAAGGGCTTCATCGGATTTTTTAATTGGGTCTTTTTCTATTGTTGCTTTTAATAATGGTTCTTCTCCAAATAGGGCTAGTATTTGGTCATCTTTTTCTATTCCAATTGCTCTTAATAGTGTTGTTACAGGAATTTTTCTTGTTCTATCTACTCTTACATAGCAAATGTCATTGTTATCTGTTTCATATTCAAGCCATGCTCCACGAAGTGGCATTACTGTAGATGTAAATAGTTTCTTTCCTGTTTTTGTATCCATTGTATATGCATAGTAACAACTTGGTGAACGTACTAACTGGCTAACAACAACTCTTTCTGCGCCATTGATTACAAATGTTGCTGTATCAGTCATAAGCGGAAAATCGCCAAGATAGATTTCTTGCTCTTTTATTTCTCCTGTTTCACGATTGAAAAGTCTTACTTTTACATGTAATTTAGTTGAATATGTAGCATCTCTTTCTTTTGCTTCTTCTACTGTGTATTTTGGTTTTTCATCCATACGATAGTCTAGAAATTCTAGTACTAGGTTTTCTGAGTAGTCTACTATTGGAGATATGTCTTTTAAAACTTCTCCTAGTCCTTCGTTAATGAACCATTCATAAGAATCTCTTTGTACCTTAATTAAATTAGGCATTTCTATAAAATCGCCTATTTTTGAAAAAGATTTTCTTGTGGTTTTTTCATGATTTACGTCTTTAACTTTTACCAAAGGTAATCCCCCCTAAATAAATTTAAGCAGACTTTATCGTATATTTATCAAAAAAAGCCCTTCTTAATGTATATTTGACTTTATAGAAACTCAGCTCCTGCCTTAAGCTTCGACTTCTATACGTAGAATATACTTAATTCCTCTTTTTTCGATAATTTACATAAATAAATTAAAGAAGGCAAAAGAAAGGTAAACCGACAGTTATAGCCGATTTTACCTTTCTTATATAAATTCAATTATCTAACATTCAAAGAATTTACCATTTACTAGCCCTCTTGGTTTTATTTCCGTACATTTATATACTTTTATCATTATACTATTTTATTTAAGGGCTTGTCAATAGGTTTATATATATTTTATGCAACTTTTTTATTTCAAAATCTAGTCTATTGTCGTAGCTGTTCTTCCTGTTCCTATTACAGCTTCTAAAAGAGCTCTCCAAGTATTGCATCCAACTATCCCATCTACTGCTAATCCCGTTACCCTTTGATAGCTTTTTACCGCATTTAATGTTTGAGTTCCAAATACTCCATCTAGTCCACCTGTCTTATATCCTAACGTATTTAAACAATCTTGTGCAATTAATACATACGAGCCTCTTGAATTACTTCTTATTGTTGGAAATCCTCCTGTTGAACAAGCAGGTGTTCCACGTCTTTTATCGAAATGCACCCATGTTGGTGTTAAACTTTTAGGTTCAACATAACTCCATAAATCTGAATTTAAAACGCTTGTATAAAGTTGCGCTCTTCTTGCTGGTGTTAAACTTTGACCTGCATCAAAAGCTAACCCTGCATAATGCTGAGAAAAATTACTATGCCCACCTTCCCAAGGTCTTTTAAAAGCATATCCAACTGGTATTGGTCCTCCAAAAGCATATCTCTGGCTATTCCATGCTTGCATACATCTTTTTTCTGTCCATAAAGTTTGGCTTCTACTTGAACCTCTAAACTCACCAACTGTCAATGTACGACCTGTAACATATGGCATTGCTTCTGATTCTCCCCTATAAAACGTTTCCATTCTATTAGTATCATTATTATACACTTTTATTTTTGCCATAATTCCCTCCCATACCATATGGTATGTTAAAATTTTATTTCTGTTACTTTATTTCTTTACAAATATTTTTGTTTTATATATAATTGAAATAATTATTTAGAAAACGAGGGGAATTATGAGAAGAAACAATTTTTTTTGGATAATATTTATTTTATTTTTTGTTCTAAATTTCTTTAGTGCTTTTTCTGAAAGTTTTGAAGATATGAACTTAAATCCTTTTGATTATGCAAGAATAACAGATATTGATTATAGGGCAGTATTAGTTGACGAACCTTCAAGTAATGGTAAAGTTGTAATTACTGAAAGATTAACGTTTGATATTCATGCTGCTTCAAAAAATAATCTTTTCTGGGAATTATGGAGAGACTTGCCAGAAAGTTATGTTGATGGAGTAAAAGTTGATTATAAAGTGAACTCTGTAAAACAAATACTTGATGATGGCACAGAGATAGTATATGAAGAAAGTCCAAAACTATATTGGGATGATTATGATTATATTAATACTGCAGGTGGTTACGGTCCTGAAAAATGGTATCATAGCGAAGGTCCTTACAGCGAGGCGGGAAGAGATTATGAATGTGTATTCTTCTATGTAGATGGATTATATCGTGAAAAAGTAACATTTGAAATAGAGTATGAAATGAATAACGCAGCTTTACGTTATGGTGATTGTTCTGAATTATACCTATCTTTTTATTCAGAAAATACAATTAAACACTTAAACTCATTTAATGCAGAAATATTAATACCTGAGAAAGACATGCCACGCTCTGAAAATTATGAAGTTCATACTTACGGTACTAATGCAAATGATTTCCCATTTATAGAGTCTAACACTAGTCATCCTGGATACCACACTTTTGCGATTAACTTAGATAAGTCACAATTGAAGTTTAGACCATCAAATGAGTATTTAGAGCTTTCTTTAATATCTTATGGAGCTGACCGTCACTCATTTACTGATTATGCATCTCGAAATAACTATTACAATGACCCTGTTTTAGATGAACTTAGAGAAGAACAATTAAAATATGAAACAGATTATAAAAATGCTCAAAACATGAGAATATTTATATTAATATTATGTATAGCAGGCAGTATTATCTTAATAGTATATACTGTTAATAAAGATAAAAAGATTAGAAAGCAGCATATTTTTTATACGCCTACAATTGAGTTTAAATATTTTAGAGACATCCCTAGTAACTTAGACCCTGCTTTTGCATCGGCTTTAGTATTTTGTAAAAAAGGAAAAGAGCCAAAGGAAAATGATTCTAATGTTTATTCTGCAATATTG
>CALXVF010000062.1 GCA_944391895.1 uncultured Clostridia bacterium | reverse complement strand
CTAAAAAACATAATATAGTTTATAATTCTATAGGTAGAAAAGAAATAAATAACTTATAAATATTAATCCCACTACTTCAATTAGTAAGTAGTGGGACTATACTTATAAAAGCCCAGTCATATATATTGGTAAATACAAAATATCATCTTTTACAGCCAAATCCTTAGTATGAATAATTACTGGTTTACCCAAATAGTCATTATACTTAGAAGTGAATTTTGAAAGTGATGAAAAGGTATACCTATCACCAGATTTTACTTCTATAGGTACTATATTGTGTTTAGATGTTATGTGGTTATCAGATATTAAGAAATCTATTTCCATTGTTTCAGCTGAATCCTCACGGTTATTTCTTGAAAAGAAATATAGCTTTCTTCCACTATTAACAAGCATTTGAGATACCATATTTTCCAAAATCATTCCTTCATTAAAAGTTAATTTATCAAATAATATTTTTTTATAAATTTCTTCATTAATTATATTTTGTTCATTAAATGTCATTGAAAGAAGTAATCCAGTATCAAACATATAACATTTTAAACTATTATCATCAATTCTTTGACCAAGACCAATATTAGGTTCAGTTGTATTATAAGCAATATTTATAAGGCAAGCATCAGAAAGCCAATAAAACGCACTTTCATAATTTCTGTATCTAGCGTTATCATCTAAATTGGATAAATTGAATTTCTTTTCGTGTTTTTGCAGTTGAGAAGGAATTGTATCAAAAATTTGTTCAACTTTTAAATTAAGTTCGTCAGAATGTTTTCGTATATCTTCTCGATACAAATTTAAAATATTTCTTTTTATTTTATCAGTTTTTTCAAAATCTCTTGTTTCTTTATATTCTGAAACTGCTTGCGGCATACCACCAACTATTAAATATTCCTTAAAGTAATCCATAGCTTTTCTATGAAGAGCCTGACCAAGTTCATTTTTTGAAGAATAACATTCTCTTATGAAATCCATTAAAGTAACATTTTCCATAGCCCATAAAAATTCTTCAAAATCCATTGGATTCATTTTAATAATTTCTTCTTCTGATGGAATTAAAATATCTTTAACATTTTTCTTGATAGATATTAAAGAACCAGTTTCAATATAATCATATCTTCCATCTGCAACTAAATGCTTGATTGCACCTCTTGCTCTAGGGCAAAATTGTATTTCGTCAAAAATAAATAATGATTCTCTTTCATATAACTTTACTCCATAATATTCAGATAGATATGTAAATAAATAATTCAAATTATCTAAATAATTATCAAATAATTCTATTATTTCTTTAGATACTTTTGAAAAATCTATTAGAATATAAGACTTGTAGTTTTCTTTAGCAAATTGCTCTACAATATAACTTTTTCCAACACGTCTAGCTCCTTCTATTAATAAAGCAGTTCTACCATTACTTTCTTTTTTCCAATTTAAAATGGTATTATAAATTTTTCTTTTCATACAAATATTAAACTCCTTCCTATGATTGATTTTATCATAAAAAAATATATATATCAATACTAAAACACGAAATCAAAAATAATAAATGAGCCAAGTTGCACGAAATCAAAAATAATAAACATGATAAAATGCACGAAATCAAGAATAATGAAAAATTTTATTTTTATATTGATAATAAAAAAGTGGTATGCTAAAATAGTTAAGGACAAATAAACAAACTAAAGAAAGGGGTAACAATGGAAGAAGAGATTGACTTAAAAAATATATTAAAAATGTTTTGGGATAGAAAACTTGGAATAATAGCGATAATACTAATATTCGCAGTAATAGGAGCTGTATACACTACATTTTTTACAAATCCGATTTATACAGCAACTGCAACAGCTATTTTAACAAGTAATACAGAAAGTGGAACTGGTTCAGAAGGAGTTACAACAACAGAAATTACATTAAACAATTCTTTATTATCCACATATAGAGAAATTGCTAAAAGTGAGACTGTAGTAAATACAGTAATAAGCAATTTAAAACTTAACATCTCAACAGAAGTATTAAAAAATCAAATAAGTGTTACATCAGCTACGAATACACAAGTGATTCAGATATCAGTTGAAAATGCAGATGCTAATTTAGCAGCTAAAATTGCTAATGAAATAAGAGCAGTATTTACTAATAGAGTAGCTGAAATATATGATATGGAAAATATAAAACCTTTAGATGATGCAAAAATTCCAACTTCACCAAGTAACATAAATCACAAAAAAGATATTATTATGTTCGCAGCGATAGGTGTAGTAGTAGCAATAGCATATGTTATAATTGCTAACTTACTAGATAATACCGTAAAAACAGCAAAAGATATAGAAAATATCACAGGTCTGCCAGTACTTGCAGAAATACCACTTTGTGATTTTACAAACGGAAGAGGAAGGAGAAAATAAATGAAGAAGGAAGTAATAACACAAGCAGATCCAAAATCACCAGTGTCAGAAGTTTTCAGAGCATTAAGGACAAACTTACAATTTATGAATAGATTTGGAAAATCTCAAACTATTTTAATTACTAGTACAGTTCAAGCAGAGGGAAAAAGCTGGGTTTCAGCAAACTTAGCAACAGCTTATGCACAAACAGGACGAAAAGTAATCTTAATAGATGCAGATATGAGAAAGCCTAGACAACATAAGATATTTTCTTTAAAAATGTGTCCGGGACTTTCAAATTACTTATCAGAAGTAAATGAACTAGGAAGAAGAGAAAAGTTTAGTTATATGGATTGCATTCAAAAAACTGAAGTAGAAAACTTGTCCTTGCTTCCATCTGGAAATATACCACCTAATCCATCAGAACTATTACTTACTGAAAAATTAGAAGAATTATTAAAAGAATTAGAAAATGAATTTGAAGTAATTATCTTTGATGGGGCGCCATGCCTACTTGTTACAGACTCTACAATTATATCAAGAATGGTAGACTCAACCGTTTTAGTAGTAAGTCATAAATATACAAAAGTGGATGATTTAAAAGAAGCTAAAAAGAGAATAAAGAGTGTAGGCGGAAAACTTATAGGTGTTGTATTAAATAGAGTAGAAATATCAAGTAAAAAATATGCAGATAAATATTATTATGCTAATAATATGATGCCATCTACTAATGTTAAAAGGGCTAAACATAGAGAAAGTAATGAAGAGGTAGAAGAAGTAAAACCAAGAAAAGAATCTAGTAGAGAACGTGAATACATAAAACCAAAAAAAGAAATGAAAGAAGATAAAGAATACACAAGACCAAAACAAGAAAAGCACGAAGATAAAAAAAGAGAAGAAAAAATAATACAAGACTATATAGATGATAAAGTAGAAGATACAGAAAGAAAAATTATGGAAGAAATAGAAAAAGAAAAGGGCAAACGATTTGCTACTGTAAAAGAAGTACCGTCAGATAAAGCAAGAGAAATCTTAGAGAGTATCAATAATTATAAGTAGGTGATAAAATGATTGATATACATACACATATTCTACCAAACATAGATGATGGTTCGGCAAGCATAGATGAAACTTTTAAAATGTTACATGAAGCTTATGAGGCGGGTTTTACAGAAATTTGTGCAACATCTCATTATATAGAAGGGCAATATGAATTTAATAGTCTTGATAGAAAATGCATAATAAAAGCTTTGCAAAAGAAGCTCGACCAAGAAGAAACAAGTATTAAGTTGTATAATGGAGCAGAAGCATATATTTCAGAAGAAATGCCAGAACTTGTAAAGGAAGGAATAATTCCAACTATAGCAAATAGTAAATATGTACTTTTTGAATTACCCTTAAATTCAAAAGTAATGTATATCGATGATGTTATTGAGAGACTTATTGGGATGGGTAATATTCCAATAATTGCTCATCCAGAAAGATATAGAATAGTACAAGAAAATTCTAGTATAGCAATAGATTGGATTATGCAAGGAGCTTTCTTGCAAGCTAATTATGCAAGTATTGTGGGTAGATATGGAAATGATTCAAAAGAAACTTTATTAAAACTTTTAGATGCTAATGCAATTCATTTTTTGGGGACTGATACTCACAGAAAAAATAGTATTTATGTAAAAATGGATGATATTATAAAAGAGTTCAAGAAAAAAATAGGAGATGATAGATTAAAAATCTTAAGTGAAACTAATCCTAGAAATGTATTAAATAGTATAGAATTTGAACCAGCGCTACCAAAAAAAATTAAAAAGAAATTGTTTAGATGAACTTTAATTAAATTAAGGTTCATCTTTTACTTGAAAAAAGACGTTGTTTAGATAAGAAAAGTCACGGAATGAAACACAAAAAAACCACGGAACAAAAATGCAAAAAGCCACGGAATGAACTTGACAAAAATCACGGAATAATATAAAATGATATATGATAGAATATTAAGTATAAATAGGTGGGTGGACATGGAAATTAAAAATTATAAAAGAAGAATAGTTGATGAAAAAATAGAACACTACTTAAAATTATTTGGTGCAATTTGTATAGAAGGGCCAAAATATTGTGGTAAAACATGGGCTGGGCGCTATCATTCAAACAGTGAAATATTGTTACATAAAACAACAGGAGGAACATCAAACAATGTAGAACTTGCTAAAATATCTCCATCATTGATTTTAGAAGGAGAGAAGCCAAAATTGATTGACGAATGGCAAGAGGCAACAAACTTATGGGATGAAATTAGAGCTGACGTCGATAGAACAGGTTTGAAAGGACAATATATTTTAACAGGGTCTTCTACGCCAAATAGAAAAGGAATATCACATAGTGGAGCAGGAAGATATGGAAAAATACACTTAAGAACAATGAGTTTATATGAGTCAGGAGATTCGACTGGTGATGTATCACTTAAAGATTTATGCAATAATAAATTGGAACAAAAATTAACAGGAGAAGTAGACTTAAGGAAACTTGCGGGATTAATAATTAGAGGAGGATGGCCAGCTAATATTGAATATTCTCCTAAAGACTCTAGTGATGCAATAGATGAATATATAAAACTAATTATTGATGATGATTTAATAAGATTAGATGGTGTAAATAGAGACAAACATAAGGTAAGATTATTATTAAAATCTTTAGCTAGAAATGAAAGTACAACTGTTTCTAATATGACATTAAAAAAAGATATAAACGACGTAGATAATGAAGATATAGATATAGATACATTATCTTCATATCTTAATGCATTAGATAAACTATATTTACTAGATAATGATGAACCATTTTCTTCTAATATTCGTTCATCTATAAGGGTTAAACAAGCAGAAAAAAGACATTTTACTGATCCATCTATAGCGTGTGCATTATTAAACATAAAAGAAGAAAATAAATTGATAAATGATTTAGAAACATTTGGATTTTTATTTGAAGCAATGGTTGAAAGAGATTTAAAAATATATGCAGATAGTTTTAATGCTAAGTGTTACCATTACCAGGATTACCAAAATAGAGAAATTGACAACGTCATAGAGTTAGAAAATGGAGAATGGTGTGCATTTGAAATAAAACTTGGTGTGAACAAAATTGAACAAGGAGCGAACAATTTGTTAAATTTAAAAAGAGATATAGAAGCTGAGAATGGAAGAGCTCCATCAGTTCTTTGTGTAATATGTGGACTTTCGAATGCAGCCTATAAAAGACCGGATGGAGTATATGTTGTACCAATTACAGCTCTCAAACCATAATGCCAAAAAAGAAATGAATTTGAAATATAGTAGAAGAAATTTCCTTGACATTAAAAAATATATAGTGTAAAATACAAATCAGACAAAAAAACTAGAAATAAAAAGAAGAAGAAAAGGATTCCTGCAATGGTATCCTTTTTAAAAGCTTTACATAACATGAAAGGAGAAGAAAAAATGATAAAAAAACTAGCAAGTTATATTAAAGATTACAAAAAAGAAAGTATATTAACACCAATATTTGTAATTTTAGAAGTAATAATGGAAGTAATAATTCCATTACTTATGTCACGAATAATAGACATAGGAATACCAAATAATGATATTAATTACATATTAAGAATAGGAATAATGCTTATAATATCAGCAATAATGTCATTAGCATTTGGAGTATTATCTGGAAGATTTGCGGCAAAAGCTTCATCAGGATTTGCCAAAAACTTAAGACAAGCGATGTTTTACAAGATTCAAGATTACTCATTTGAAAATATAGACAAATTTTCAACATCAAGCTTAATTACAAGATTAACAACAGATGTAACTAATGTACAATTTGCATATATGATGATTATAAGAATATTAATAAGAGGACCAGTAATGTTAATTGCCTCACTACTTATGGCGTTTAGCATAGATGCAAGACTATCTTCTGTATTTTTAGTATCAATTCCTATTCTAGGAGTAGCATTATTTTTCATTGCAATCAAAGCACATCCAAAATTTGAAAAAGTTTTCAAAAAATATGATAAATTAAACAGAGTTGTACAAGAAAACGTTGGTGGAATCAGGGTTGTAAAGGCTTATGCAAATGAAAAACATGAAGAGGATAAATTTACAGAAGTAAATAACGAAGTATTTACAAACTTTAAAGCAGCAGAAAAAATAATTGCATTTAATAGCCCAATTATGCAGTTTGTAATATATTTTTCAGTATTGATAATTTCATGGATAGGAGCTAGATTTATAATCGGTGGAACACTTCAAACTGGTGAATTATCAAGTTTAATAACATATGCTTGGCAAATACTTATGAGCTTAATGCTTTTGTCTATGGTATTTGTAATGGTAATAATGGCACAATCTTCAGCCGAAAGAATAATAGAAGTATTAGATGAAGAGCCAACTATTAAAAATAAAGCAAAAGCAATAAAAACAATAAAAGATGGTTCAATTACTTTTGAAAATGTAAGTTTTGCATATAGTGATGAAAAAGACCCTAATAAATATGCATTAAAAGATATTAATCTAGAAATTAAATCAGGTGAAACAATTGGAATTATAGGAGGAACAGGAAGTTCAAAATCTACTTTAGTACAATTAATTCCTAGATTATATGATGCAAGCAAGGGAACTGTAAAAGTAGGAGGAGTTAATGTTAAGGATTAT
>CALXVF010000061.1 GCA_944391895.1 uncultured Clostridia bacterium | reverse complement strand
ATATTATATGATAGAAAAAAGCAATAGTAAAGTGGGGGAGTGACAAATTTTCAAAATTTTCGTTATAATATTTTTATATTATCATTAATATTTTACTCTAAATAATTCAATATGATTTTGTTTTGGCTGTATCTTATTAAAATCTAATTATAGCTAATTAGATTTATGATATAAAACACGAGTAATATACAAAAATTGCTCTATGTACTGAAATAACGACTCTTAAAATTTAGTAAGAGATAATATTATCAAAGCTCAGGATTGTTTAATAATCCTGAGTTTTTCTGTTTGACGAAAATGTAAAAAATTGTTATAATTATAATCAATCACATTTTGGTACTGAAAGGGGCATCAGAGCAATGGGAGAGAAAATAGGAATGATTATTGGATTCATACTATTATTCTTAATTATTGTTCAATGGTTTGCTAACAGCAAAATTCTAGGAAGAATTTTGGTTTGTGCATGGATTGGCATTGGAATTCTAGCACTGCTGGCGGCCAACTGGTTTGTTTTAATAGCATGGGTTATTATCTCAATTATTGCGCTATCAACATTGAGATGACAGTAGGAAAGAGGAGCAACAGCTCCTCTTTCTTATGAGAAATACACTTATTGTTTTTTGATTTTAGGTTTAGCTAGAAGAGAGGCAATATATCCAAAGAATATAGCAGCAGCTATACCACCAGCAGAAGCTCTTACTCCTCCTATAAAAGCACCAAGTAATCCTTGTTCACTTACTGCTTCCATTGCACCCTTAGCTAAGTTGGCTCCAAATCCAAGAAGTGGAACCGTAGCACCACAACCAGCAAAATCAATTAAGTACTTATATATTCCAAGTCCACCTAAAATAACTCCGGCAGTAACAAATATGACTAATATTCTAGCAGATGTAAGTTTTGTTTTATCTATAAGAATTTGACCTACAATACAGATTAAACCACCAACTATAAAACATCTAAGCATAAGTGACCAATCAATACTTTGCAAATACTCCATAATTTAATAATCCTTTCTTGCCTTCGCTGTAATTACGAGAGGCACATATCTTTATTCCTTTTCCATTTCAATCGAAATAGCATGTGCAATTCCTGGAATAGATTCACCTTGTTGAGATGTAGTAGAATTCATAAGTGCACCAGTAGCCATTAATAATAATTTTTTAATATGACCTTGTTTCATAAGCTTGTACAAATAACCAGAAAAAACTGTTGCTATACAAGCACAACCACTTCCTCCAGAATGAGTATCTTGTTTTTTCTTGTCAAACATTAAAACTCCACAATCATCATAATTTTCTGAAATATCTATATTTTTACTTTTTGCTAAATCTATTAAAATAGATTTTCCTAAATGGCCTAAGTCCCCAGTAATAATAGCATCGTAATAGTCAGGAGTTCTTCCAGTGTCTTCAAAATGTGTACATAATGTGGAAAGAGCTGCTGGAGCCATTGCAGCGCCCATATTATTGGCATCTTTAATGCCCATATCAACTATTGCACCAGGCGTTATGTGAGTAATGTATGGACCTAACCCTTTTTTAGATAAAATAGCAGCACCAGAGCCTGTAACAGTCCATTGACTGGTAGGAGTTCTCTGATTTCCTAACTCAAGTGGAAATCTAAATTGTTTTTCAGCACTACAAAAGTGGCTAGAAGTAGCACATAGTACATTATTACAAGCTAAACTATCAATAAATACAGAACCTATGCACAAACTTTCAACAAATGTAGAGCATGCTCCAAAAAGTCCAAAGAAAGGTATGTTAGAATCTCTCATTCCAAAATTTGAAGAAATACATTGATTTAGCAAATCTCCTGCAAATGAAAAATCTATATCTTTAGCAGATAATCCCGATTTGGCAAGTAAAGTATTAATTGTTTCTCTAAAAATTTTAGTTTCAGCTTTTTCCCAAGATTTTTCCCCCCAAAATTCATCTTCTAAACATTTATCAAAATACTTAGCAAGAGGACCTTCTGATTCTTTCGGACCTACTATAGAAGCAGTATCTAAAATAGTAGGTGGATGGTCCAATTTTAATGTTTGATTTCCTAATTTTTTCATAAATACCTCCTAAACAAAGAAACAAGCTATAATTCCGACAAGAATAGAAGCCGATATACCATAAACTAGAACTGGTCCTGCTACAGTAAACATTTTAGCGCCAACTCCCATAACATAACCTTCAGATTTATACTCAATAGCAGGAGAAACGATAGAATTAGCAAAACCTGTAATTGGAACTAAAGAACCTGCACCAGCAAATTTTCCAATCTTATTAAAGATATTAAGTGCTGTTAAAAATGCAGATAAACCAATTAAGCATATAGAGACTATTGTACTAGCCGATGTTTGGTCCAATCCTTTAAATGTACAAAATTCAAATATAAATTGCCCTACTGAGCATATAAGTCCTCCAACTAGAAATGCTCGCATGCAATCTTTTAGAATAGGAGATTTAGGAGCCTTTGCTTCCACATAAGCATTGTATTCTTTGGGTGTTTCCATTGGATTCATAAATAGCATTCCTCCTATCTGCTTTGGTCAACCATAAATGTAATATCTAAATCAACATAATACTCAGTTAATTTGTTTACAGTGACTTTAGCTCTTTGATCTAAAATTTTTAAACTTGTAATATAATCAATCGATTTAGCAACTTCTTCTAAAGTTTTAACTGTTGCATCTTTCCAAGAAACAGTTGATCTTCCTGTAACTTGTATATGTTTTTCAATTCCCATAAAAACCTCCTAAAAATAAATTCTATGTATATAATTTCCACCTTTTCAAAAAATATGCACAAAATAAATTTTTTGTGGTAAAATATAAATGAAATTTTTGCAAAAATAGAAAGAGGAACAAAATGATAGCATATGTAAAAGGAAAATTAGAAGTAAAAACAAAAGATTATATTGTAGTTGATGTTATGGGAATAGGATATAAAATTTTTATGTCAGATACATCGATAAATGAGTTAGAAAAAGGAAAAGAAGTTAAAATATATACTTACATGAAAGTAAGTGAAAATGACATGAGTTTATATGGATTTTTGAATAACGAAGAATTAGTCACATTCGAATTATTAATTACTGTTGGAGGAATTGGGGCTAAAAGTGCAATAAGTATATTAAGTAATATAACTCCATCAAAATTTGCTTTAGCTGTAATATCTAGTGATATAAATACATTAAAAAAATTACCAGGAATCGGAGCAAAAACAGCTCAAAGAATAATATTAGAGCTTAAAGATAAAATGAAAACAGATAATGCAATAGAAGAAGATGTAACAGTAAAAACTGCCATAAAATTAGATAATAAAGCAAATGATGCAGCAGAAGCTTTGTGTGTACTTGGATATGCAAGAAAAGATGTGGAAACAGTTTTAGGAAAAATTGATACACAAAATTTGACAGTTGAAGATATAATAAAACAAGGTCTAAAATATTTTGGGAGATAATACAATAATTTAAGAGTAGGTGATTTATTATAAAAAGTTATTTAGAAGTGAATTTAAGAAATATAGAAGACAATATTAAAAAAATAAAAGAAAAAGTTGGAGCTGATGTGACAGTTGCTCCTGTTATAAAAGCAGATGCCTATGGATTGGGTGCAGAGCATTTAATAAAAATAATTGAAAATCAAAATATAAAAATCGTGGCAGTTGCAACAATAGATGAGGCTATTTCTTTAAGAGAAGCTGGACTTAAAACAGATATTCTCTTATTAAATGAATTATTACCTTTTGAGGTAAAAGATGTTATAGAAAATGAACTGACAGTTGGATTATCTAGTTTAGAAGTAGCAGAAGAAATAGAAAAATTAGCGCATAATAAAGTAAAAGCGCATATTGAAATAGATACAGGAATGGGAAGAGTAGGAATAAAACCAGAACAATCTTTAGAATTCATAGAGAAAATTGAAAATTTAAAAAATATAGAGATTGAAGGAATGTATACTCATTTCTCTTCAGCAGATACTAATAAAGAATATACAATAGAGCAAATAGAAAAATTCAATAAAGTATTAGATGAAGCGGAAAAAAATGGCTATAATTTCAAATACATACATGCATCTGCAAGTAGTGGAATATTAAATTTTCCAAATGCTAGATTTAACATGGTTAGACCAGGAATTATTACATATGGATATATGCCTGATAAAAGCATAAAAAATACATTGGAGCTAAAGCCAGCAGCCAAGCTTGTTTCACACATTGTATTTGTGAAAGAAGTGGAAAAAGGAACGGCTATAAGCTATGGAAGAACATATATAGCAGAGGAAAAAAGAAAAATTGCCACAGTACCATTGGGATATGCAGATGGAGTAAGAAGAGGATTATCAAATAAGGGAAGAGTATATATAAATGGAAAATATGCAAATATTGTAGGAAATGTTTGTATGGATAATTTTATGATAGATGTAACAGGAATTGATACCAAAGTTGGAGATACTGTTTATATATGGGACAATACAAATGTAACAATAGAGGAAATTGCAGAAAAATGTGGTACAATAAATTATGAAATATTATGTGGTATTTCGAAAAGAGTAAAAAGAAAATATATAGATTAAAAGAGGAAATGAAATGGACTTAAATGAACCTTTAGCATATAGAATGATGCCTAAAACTTTAGATGATTATGTAGGACAAGAGCATATTTTAGGAAAAGACAAAATTCTATATAGAACAATAAAAGCAGATAGATTATCTAGTATAATACTTTGGGGACCACCTGGTTGTGGTAAAACATCTCTTGCAAGAGTAATAAGTAATACAACCAAATATAAATTTACAAAATTAAATGCAGTTACAGCAGGAGTTGGAGATATAAAAAATGCTATAGAAGAAGCACAAAATACATTTTTAAATCCAAGTGGAAAATGCATTTTATTTATAGATGAAATTCATAGATTTAATAAACTTCAACAAGATGCACTTTTACCATATGTTGAAAAAGGAACTGTAATACTAATTGGAGCAACAACTGAAAATCCATATTTTGAAGTAAACAAAGCTTTAATATCAAGAAGTATGGTGTTTCAATTGCATGAACTATCTAACGAGAATGTATTTTCTGTACTAAAAAAGGCAATAACAAGTGAAGAAGGACTTAAAAGTTATAATTTAAAAATTACAGATGATACACTTAAGAAAATTGCTGAAACAGCAAATGGAGATGTAAGAACTGCATTAAATGGCTTAGAAATAGCAGTACTTACAACACCGATGGAAAGTGATGGATATATTCATATAACAGATGAAATAGCAAAAGAATGTGTACAAACAAGAAAAGCTATTTTTGATAAAAATGGAGATTCACACTATGATAATATAAGTGCATTTATAAAATCAATGAGAGGTAGTGATGCAGATGCTGCGATATTCTACTTAGCAAGAGCATTAAATGCAGGTGAAGACCCAATGTTTATGGCGAGAAGGATTGTAATAGCAGCGTCAGAAGAGGTTGGAATGGCGAATCCAATGGCATTGGTTGTAGCAAATTCAGCAATGCAAGCGGTTCATATGGTAGGAATGCCAGAAGCAAGAATTATATTGGCAGAAGCGGCAGTTTATGTTGCAACTTCTAAAAAGTCAAATGCTTCATATTTAGCAATGGATAAAGCTCTAGAAGATGTAAGAAAATCTGATACTGGAATAATTCCAATGCATATTAGAAATGCACCAGCAGAAGGAATGGAAAAAGAGGGTTACCATGTTGGGTATAAATATCCACATGATTATCCAAATCATTATGTTGAACAACAATATTTGCCTGACAAAATGCTTGGAACAAAGTATTTTATACCAGACGAAAATGTAGATACATCAAATTTTCAAAAGAAAGATTAAAATAGCAAAGGAGAAAAACTATGTGGAGATTTAAAAAGAAGAATAAAGTTGAAGAGAAAAAATATCCTCAAAATATAACTGTTCAGGGAGAAAAGTTTTATCATTTGTTCAATATTAGACCAATAAAAAAGCATGATAATTTAGAAACTTTTGTTGCTAATGTATATATAACAGAGAAAATAGATGATGTAATGCTTATAGACTATCCTAGTCCTATAGCTTTTGAAATTCCTAAGGATAAACCAGAGTTAATTGAATCAATTATTTTGTCTTATGAAAGAGCAAAAAGTGGGAGAGAACTTAGTGACAAAACTTACACTTATATTGGAAATATTAAAACAGCTGAAGATGGAAGATTGTATTACTATAACGAACCACCATCTAGAGAAGTTGCTGCAGCAATTGATGTAGAGGAACAGATATTCCAAAGAGAATATATGGAAAGACAGAAAGAAATACAAGAAGCTAGAGCTAGAAACGAAAAAGCAAGACAGGAAGAAGAATTTAGACGAGGATTGCAAATTGATGAGAGTATAGAGAAACATAGAAGATATGAACAGCAAAAGAGAAACGATAGATTAAAAGATCCTTATTTCAAAAGAATGGATGCTTTTGGTAATGAAGGATATGATATTATTAATGATAAAACAGGAGATATAATTCTTTTAAGAAATATGAAAAAATTTAAAGATTTAAATGGAAGATATTTGTATACAGCATTTATGAGATCTTCAAATGAGGACGCATATACAGATTATAATTTTCCAATAGGACATGAGGTTGTTTTTACTACTCCTGGAAGATTAGCGGATATAATTGAAAATCAAAATTTAAACCAGACAATGGTAAAAGCTCTACAAAATGCACTATCTGTTTCTTGCATACAATTAGATAGAAATCCACCTCGTGAGATGATAGATATAGGGGGAATTACTAGTGATGGAAATTGGGTCGAAAATACTGAAAGAAATGGAATAAGTAAAGCGCTAGTAGAAAAAATAAAAAGCTTAGGAGCAAAAGGAATAAACGAATTAGAACAAGATATATAATAACAAAAATAATATATGGTTATTGTATTCAAGGGGAACGCATGGCGTAAGCCTAAGTGAGCCGTACGGTGCGTCCCTGCACCGGGAATACAAAACCATATATTATTTTTGTTTGTTATTTATCTTTCTTACTTGTTTCTTCCTTTTTGTCATTAAGCATTTCTGTTGCA
>CALXVF010000060.1 GCA_944391895.1 uncultured Clostridia bacterium | reverse complement strand
CGGAACATATACAGTAAAATATTAGATATTAAAGAAGTTTATCCCTTCCTAATTAAGGTAAACATATATATATAATGTTTGTATGAGTAGCAAAAGCAAAAATATGAGCATGATTTATTTAATAAAGGAAAAAATATGAATAGAGTATATATAACTGTAGAAACACTTGAAATAAAATATAATTTTCTACCTAAAGATAAGAAAAATGCAGAATGCAAAATAAGAGGAGTATTAAATAATAATTCAGAAATAGAATTATTAGCATATGATAAAGTTGCAGATAAATGTTATAGGAAACTAGAAAAAAATAAAATAGTAGTTATTGAAGGATTTCTAAATACAGAAATGAAAATAATAATACTAAATTATCACAAATTATAGCCTATTGAACTGAAAATATAACAATGGTCACAGAAAATCTTAATTTTTTAATTAAATCTCTTTAAGTTTTTAAGTATATATGATAGAATAGCCATGAGAAATTTAGAAATAAATTTACATAAAAGAAATAGCAAAGGAGAGGAAAGTCTTGGCAGAGGTAAAATATAAAAACATATTATTAAAACTAAGTGGTGAAGCATTAGCTGGTGATGGAAAAGTAGGAATAGATAAAAAAACAATGGATGAAATATGTGATGCTATAAAAAAAGTTCATGATATGGGAGTTAAAATCTCAATAGTTGTAGGAGGAGGAAACTTCTGGAGAGGAAAATACGGAGAAGGAATGGTAAAAACTACAGCAGACTATATGGGAATGCTTGCAACTGTTATGAATGGCTTAGCACTTCAAGATGCGATAGAAAAAAGAGGAATGCAGGCAAGATTACAAACAGCAATAGAAATGAGACAAATTGCAGAACCTTTTATTCAAAGAAGAGCAGAGAGACATTTAAATAAAGATAGAGTAGTCATCTTTGCATGTGGAACAGGTCATCCATATTTTTCAACAGATACAGCAGCAGCATTAAGAGCAGCTGAAATGGATGTTGATGCAATTCTAGTTGCAAAAACAATAGATGGAGTATATACAGCAGACCCTAAAATGGACCTAAATGCTAAAAAACTAGATTTTGTAACATATCAAGAAATATTAGAAAAAGATTTAAAAGTAATGGATTCAACATCAATATCTCTATGCAAAGACAATAGTATACCACTTGTAGTTTTTGCCATGAGTGACCCAGAAAATATAGTAAGAGCAGTAAAAGGCGAAAATATCGGAACATTTGTAAATAACTAATTTAGGAGGATTATATGAGTTTAGAAAATTTAAGTGATAGAATGGACAAAGTTATAGATAATTTGGAAACAAATTATTCAGAAGTTAGAGCAGGAAGAGCAAACCCTGCAATATTAAATAAAGTTTCAGTTGAATATTATGGAGTACCTACACCAATTAATCAAGTGGCAAGTATTTCAGTACCAGAAGCAAGACTTATAGTAATACAACCATGGGATAGATCAATATTATCTCAAGTAGAAAAAGCAATAGAAAAAGCGGATATTGGAATTCATCCAATGAATGATGGTCAAGTAATTAGATTATCTTTCCCTGAACTTACAGAAGAAAGAAGAAAAGATTTAGCAAAAGATATAAGAAAAATGGCAGAAGAAGCAAAAGTTGCAGTTAGAAATGTAAGAAGAGATGAAATGGATGAAGCAAAAGATTCATTAAAAAATAAAGAAATTTCAGAAGATGAAGAAAAAGCATTAGAAGAAAAAATACAAAAAGAAACAGATAAATATGTTGCTAAAATAGATGAAATGAGTGAAAAGAAAGAAAAAGAAATAATGTCTGTTTAATGGGGAGTTAAAATGGAAGAAAAAATAATGCCAAAACATATTGCTATCATAATGGATGGTAATAGAAGATGGGCAAAGCAAAAAGGACTTGATGGAAGTTTAGGACATAAAAAAGGAGCAGAAGTTTTAGAAGAAGTTGCCAAATATTGCAATAAAATAGGATTAGAAGCACTTACAGTATACGCTTTCTCAACTGAAAATTGGAAAAGAACTAAAGAAGAAGTAGGAGCAATTTTGCTTTTACTTCAAATGTATTTAGATAAATTCTTAAAAACGGCTGACCTTGAAAACATTAAATTAAGAGTTATAGGCGATAGAGAACACAATATGCCTGAAGAAATTAAGACTAAAATGATAAAAATGGAAGAAAGAACAAAGAACAATACTGGACTAAAGTTTAATATTGCTTTTAACTATGGTGGCAGAGATGAAATTGTAAAAGCTACTAAAGCAATTGCTGAAAAAGTAAAAAATGGAGAAATAAATATTGAAGATATTGATGAAAATATGATATCTAATAATTTATACACAAAAGGATTACCAGACCCAGATTTATTAATTAGAACAAGTGGAGAATTAAGAACAAGTAATTTCCTACCTTGGCAAATTACATATTCGGAATTTATGTTTTTAGATAAATATTGGCCAGATTTTACAACAGCAGATATAGATAATGCCATTGAAGTCTACAGTAAAAGACAAAGAAGAGTTGGAAAGTAAGACAATATAGGAAGGATAAATTCACATGGAGAAAGAAAAAAGAGCAAAGACAATAAAAAGAACAATAACAGGAGTAGTTGGTTTACCTATACTTGCTGCAGTTCTTATTTTTGCGAATACAATTGTGATGGATATATTCACAGCAGCAATTGCTTGTATTAGTATGTATGAATATTTTCATTGTTTTAAATTATCTAATAAAGGTAACCCAACCCAAATTTTAGGATATCTGTTTTGTATCTTAATTGTATTTACACATTTCGTAGATAAATTTTTGCTTTATTCGATAATGTGTGCAGTAATTCCGGGATCATTGTTAATTTTATTTGCTGAACTAGTACTTTCGAAAGGAAAGAAAACTATTAAAGATATAGCAATAACAATGCTTGGAATTTGTTACATACCACTTATGATTATATATCTTTCTTTAGTAAGAAATATGGATTTAGGACATAATTTAGACGGAAAAATATTAATCTGGTTTGTACTTATTGCATCATGGGGAAGTGATGTATTTGCATACTTTATAGGCAGACATTTTGGAAAACATAAACTTACAAAAATTAGTCCTAATAAAACAGTAGAAGGTGCAGTTGCAGGAATTGTAGGGGCAACTATTTTAGGTATAATTTATGCAGTTTTGTGTAATACTCTATGGAATACAGGAATAAATTATTTACTAATAGGAATTATAGTTGCTATATTAAGCATAATTGGTCAAGTTGGAGACTTAGCTGCATCAAGTATAAAAAGATATTGCGAAGTGAAAGACTTTAGCGAACTTATTCCAGGACATGGAGGAATGTTAGACAGAATAGACAGCATTATATTTGTTCTTCCATTTGCATTTTTAATGCTAGGTTTACTTTAGGAGGATAAATTGGATTTTCTTATTACTGCAATAAAAATTATATTTTTATTAGGATTTTTAATCATAATCCACGAAGGAGGACATTTCTTAGTTGCTAAATTATGCAAAGTAAGAGTGAACGAATTTTCAATAGGTTTTGGACCAAAGCTATGGTCTAAACAAGGAAAAGAAACAAAGTATGAATTGCGACTTATACCTTTCGGCGGATTTGTTAATATGGAAGGAGAAGAAGAGCATTCTGAAAAAGAAGGCTCTTTTAGTAAAGCTAGTATTCCTAAAAGATTTGCAATTGTTGTTGCAGGAGCTTTAGTTAATATTTTATTTGGAATTTTAGCATATATCATATTAATCATGGTTAGATATTATACTGTAGTAGACCCAAATATAGGAGCAGCTATTTCTTATTCATTTTCTAGTACAGGAACATTAATTTATGCTATGTTTGATAGTATTGTACAATTATTTACAGGAAATATTTCAATGAATGATATGGTTGGACCTGTGGGTATTTCACAAATGATTTCTCAGACTACAGGTTTATCTCAATTTATTTATTTGTTAGCATTAATTTCAGTATCTTTAGGAATAACAAATTTATTACCTTTTGTGCCATTAGATGGAGGAAAAGCGCTTTTATTAATTATAGAGGCAATTAGAAGAAAACCACTAAAACAAGAAACAGAATTAAAGATTCAATCAGTCGGATTTTTTATATTAATAGTTTTTTCAGTTTTAGTAGCATTTAATGATATACTAAGGTTGTAATGTAAAATGGGGGCAAAAAATGAATCAAGTAAATACAGAAGTAAAAAGAATTAAAAATATATTTAGTGATTATAGTTCAAATAGTTTTTCTTTTTCTGATGCAGAAATAGAAAATGTTAATTTATATAGAAAAACAAATAAGCTAGAATTATTTTTAAAGACAGATGGTTATATAGATATCCCAGAATTTAATAATTTTGAAAAATACGCTATAAAAAGATTTAATGTATCTGGAGTAGATTTTAAAGTAGAAAATACAGAAACAGAAGAGCCACCAATAAAAGAAGAATGGAATAATATACTTGCATATTTTTCTACTAAAAATCCAATGGCTAAAGCATTTTTGAGAAACAGTGAATTAGATTTTAACAAAGATATTAATATACATATAAAAGTTAAAGGGAAAGAAATATTAGAAAAACAAGGACTTAATACAAAAATTTCTGAATTTGTAAAAAATCTTTATGGGGTTGGATACAAAGTTAATTTTATTGAAGACAATATTGAAGAATATGAAAAAATGTTAAAAGAGAAAAATGAAAATTTGATAAAAGAATATGCAGTAGAAACAAAAAATATTCAAATAGAAAATGCAGAAAAATCAAGCTCAAGTGCTCCTAAAGAGAAAAAAGCAGAGAATAAAGAAAAGTCGGTAAACAAAAATATAAATAAATCAGGTTCGAATGGAAACGGTGACATTCCACCAAGTGAGCCACCAGCTCCAAAACAATCTGCAGAAGATGATGAAAGCTCTCCACTAATATATGGTAGAAATGGAAATATTAAAGAACCACTTATGAAAGTTGAAGATATTTCTGTGGATACTTCAGATGTGCAAATAGTAGGAGAAATTGTAAATGTTCCAGACCCAACAGAATTAAAAAAATCAGGAAAATTCTTATTTTCATTTGATGTATATGATGGAACAAGTACTATTACTTGTAAAATATTTGTGCTTCCAGAAAAGAAGAAAAGAGTTTCTAGTAAACTTAAGGTTGGAAATGGAGTTAAAGTTGGAGGAAGAGCAGCATTTGATAATTTTGCAAAAGAGATAACAATTTTAGCAAATACAGTAATAGAGAGTGAGCCATTGAAAAAAGCTTCAAGAACGGATAATTCAGAGGTAAAGAGAGTAGAACTTCACATGCATACTCAAATGAGTCAAATGGATGCAGTAACTCCAGTAAAAGATTTAATAAAAAGAGCAATGAAATGGGGAATGAAATCAATTGCAATAACAGACCATGGAGTTGTTCAATCATTCCCAGATGCTCACAAAATGCTTGGTTTTGATAACAAGGACATGAAAGTTATTTATGGAGTTGAAGGATATTTAGTTCCAGATAAAGACCCAATAGTAACAAGAGGAAAAGGACAAAAATTAGAAGATACAACATATTGCGTATTTGACTTAGAGACAACAGGTATATCTTTTAGAACTGAGAAAATTACCGAGATTGGTATTATGAAGGTTAAGAATGGAGAAGTAATTGATACTTTCGAAACATTTGTAAATCCAGAAAAACCAATACCTATGAGAGTGCAAGAAATAACAAATATTACTGATGAAATGGTAAAAGATGCTCCTACAATAGAAGAACTTATGCCAAAAGTATTAGAGTTTTTTGGAGATTCTGTTTTAGTAGCTCATAATGCAGATTTTGATACAAGTTTCATAAAATATAATTGCGATAGAATGGGACTAAAATTTGAGAATACATATATAGATACTCTTAGATTAGCAAAGGATTTATTCCCAGATTATAAAAAATATAAATTAGGAATAATTGCAGAAAATCTAGGAATAAAAGTTGAAGTAGCTCATAGAGCTTTAGATGATGTTGATACAACTGTTAAAGTCTTTAATGTAATGCTTAAAATGTTAAAAGATAAAGGAATAAAGACTTTAGAAGAAATGGATGAAGAAGAGAGTGGAAATGCTAATTATAAAAAGCTAAAAAGCTATCATACCATTATTTTGGCAAAAGATTACGTAGGACTTAGAAATTTGTATAGATTAGTATCTTTATCACATGTTAGTTATTTTTATAAGAAACCATTAATACTAAAATCTTTGTATAAAAAATATTCTGAAGGCTTAATTATGGGGTCTGCTTGTGACCAAGGAGAATTGTATCAAGCAATTTTAAATGGAAAGTCTGATGAAGATATTGAACAAATAGCTAGAGATTATGACTATTTAGAAATTCAACCAATTGGAAATGATGAATATTTAGTTAGAAATGGAACTTTACAAAGTGATGAGGATTTAAAAAATATTGTTAGAAAAATAGTAGAACTAGGAGAAAAATTAGACAAACCAGTTTGCGCTACTTGTGACGTACATTTCATGGACCCACAAGATGAAATTTATAGAAGAATTTTGCAAGCAGGACAAGGTTATGATGATGCAGATATGCAAGCTCCATTATACTTTAGAACTACAGAAGAAATGCTTGAGGAGTTTGAATTTTTAGGAAAAGAAAAGGCTTATGAAGTAGTTGTAACAAATACAAATAAAATTTCAGATATGTGTGAAAGAATAAGCCCAATTTCACCAGAAAAATGTCCACCACATATTCCTGGTTGTGAGGAGACCATAAAGCAAATAGCATATGATAAAGCACACGAATTGTATGGAGACCCTTTACCTGAAATTGTACAGGCAAGATTAGATAAAGAGCTGGATTCAATTATAAAAAATGGATTCTCAGTTATGTACATAATTGCTCAAAAACTGGTTTGGAAATCTAATGAAGATGGATATATAGTTGGTTCAAGAGGTTCCGTTGGTTCATCATTTGTTGCTAATATGACAGGAATTACAGAGGTTAATTCTCTTCCACCACATTATAGATGCCCAAAATGTAAATACTCAGATTTTACAGACTATGGTGTAAAAAATGGATTTGACCTTCCAGATAAAACTTGTCCTAAATGTGGAGCAGCACTAGATAAGGATGGAATGGATATACCATTTGAAACTTTCTTAGGATTTAATGG
>CALXVF010000059.1 GCA_944391895.1 uncultured Clostridia bacterium | reverse complement strand
TTTCAATACTTTCTGGGATTATAGGTGATTTATTTTTACCGTTCTGGAATGTTACTTCGGTGTGTACTGTACTTTTGGATATTCCAAATTTTTTGGCAGCACCTCTTACCGTATCTTTTGAATCTATAATATATTGCGCTAAATTAATAGCACGTTCTTCAATTGAAACTCCCTTCATTATTATTGCTCCTTTTACTTTGAATACTTTTGGTTAATTGTATTCTGAATATATATTAATTAGAACTTTATTTATTGGGACAAATAAGCTGGAAAAATATAATTTGGTATGATAGAATTAAAAAAACAGAAAGAGGAGCAAAAAATGAAAAATTATTTTGAAGAATTAGACAAAGATATAAAAGAATATTTTGATATATTATCTGGTGGAGAAATACCAGAATTTTTAATTCAGTATATAAATACCCCAGAAATGCAAAAGCAAAAAGGAATAAGTGTTACTTGCGCCTGTTATTACACGAAAATGTTTAAGAATATTAATAGATGGTATTCAAGCTTAGATCATAGTGTAGCAGTTGCATTAATAATATGGCATTTTACGAAAGACAAAAAGCAAACTTTAGCTGGATTATTCCATGATATAGCTACGCCTTGTTTTAAGCACTGTATAGATTTTCTAAATGGAGATTATGAAAAACAAGAATCAACAGAAGAATTAACAACGGAAATTATTGCCAATTCAAAAGAGATAATGAAATTACTAGAAAAAGATAATATAAGACTAGAAGAAGTAGATGATTATAAGATTTATCCAATTGCAGATAATGATACTCCTAAACTATCTGCAGATAGACTAGAATATACATTTTCAAATGGATTAGGAGTAAGAGATATAGTATGGAATTTAGAAGGAATTAGAAAAGTTTATGAAGATATAGAAGTACAAAAAGATGAAGATGGAATTCAAGAATTAGGTTTTAAAAATATAGAATTAGCTGAAAAATTTGTGCATAATATGAGTATTTTATCAATGGGATATTTATCAAATAAGGTTAAATTTTCTATGCAATTTTTAGCAGATGTGGTAAAAAAATTGAACGAAAAGAACATAATAACAATGGAAGACTTATATGAATTATCTGAAAAAGATATTATTGATAAAATAGAAAAATCAAATGATGATAATTTGGTTGAGTGTTTTGAAAAATGGAGAAATGCAAAAGAACTTAAAGAAAGTGAGCAGTATATAAAAGATAAATACTGTTTGAATATAAAGGCAAAGATGAGATATATCGTGCCTTTAGTAAGGAAAGATAACGAATTTGTTAGAATAAATGAAATTTCAAATAGTGCAAAAGAAGAGATAGAAAATGTATTAAATTACAAAACAAAGAAATATGCATACTTAGATTTTAAATTGTAGATGGGCAATTAATGAAAAATAAAGGAGATAGTAGGATGGTAGTTGATATAATAGATTTAGAACTAGAAACACTTCAATTGAACAAAAGATACGATATAAATAGATACAGAAGAGGAGAAAAGTTATTTAATGAAGGAAATGTACAAATAGAAAAAGTTGTATTGGATAAGGATAATAATTATAAAGTTCAAGCTGATGTAGAAGGCAATTATGATTACTATACTACTAATATAGAAATATATAACAACGAAGTGCAAAAGTGCTCATGTACATGTGAAGACTTTTACAAAGGAAATTTATGTAAACATATATTGGCTACTTATATGGAAATTAAGGAACCTCATTATGCTAGCACACCAGACGGAAGAAAGAGGCTCGAAGAAAGAAGAATAGAGGAAAAAAGAAAAATATTAGAAGAAATAAAAGAAAGACAGAAACAAGAACTACAGAGAAGGGAATATGAAAGAAGATATTATTCAAGCATAAATATTCTGGAGAAATATAAAAAAGATTATAATGAAAATTCAGAGAGTAACCTTAATTTAGAAGAAATATATGAAGAAATGCTTGAGAGCAAAAATTTAAAAGCAAATAATTTAGCAACTTCAATAAAGATAGAACCTTATTTAGAAATTTGCGATGAAAAAACATTAAGAATCTCTTTTAAGATAGGACAAACAAGAATGTATGTATTAAATAGTATTTCTGATTTTTATGAAGCATACCGAAATGAAACAGAAATATATTTTGGAAAACAATTATGTTTTATTCCTAAAAGAGAAAATTTTATAAATGAATCACAAGAATTATTTGATTTTATTATTAAATATGCGGAAATGGTAGAATATAATAACAGATATAGTAGGTATGGATTGGATAGCAATTTTAATAAAACTATTCATATTACAGGTGATAAGATAGATGATTTTTTAGATATTATAAAAAATGATATTATTTCTCTAAATAGATATGATGGAAACTTTAAATATCAATTTACGGATGATAAATTAGATATAAGATGTACTTTATCAAAGGAAAAAGTTGCGATTCCTAAGCTTAAGCTATGGTATGGAAGTTGGTTCGACGATTATGATGAATGTGAAGAAAGCGAGGAGTATGTATTTAAACTAAATATTTCAGATTATAATATTTTACAATCAAACAACAAAATATATGTTTTTTATATGAGTAAAATTTATGTCCTAAATAAAGATAAAAATAATGTAGAACTATTTAAGTTGTTTGAAAACGAAGATGAAATATTAATTCCAGAAGATAAATTAGAAGAATTTGAAAGATTTGTTTGTACAAAAATTCAATATTTTGATAATGAAAAATTACCAAAAAAAATTTCAGAAAAAGTATTAGTTGTAAGTAAATTAGCTTCTAAGATGTTATTGGATACAGATGACGAAGGTAACATTTTATTAGAATTGAAGTTTTGCTATATGGATAGTGAGTTTAATGTGCTAGAAGATGAATATGAGATGTCGAATAATATGAAGGAGATAGTTAGAGACATACCTGCTGAAAAAGAGGTTATAAAAAGATTATTTGTTGACGGATTTAAACTTATTTCTGGAAGAAAAGAATTTGTGATGAGCAATGAAAATGATATTTATGCATTTTTGTCATATAAAATTGAAGGATACATGAATGATTTTGAAGTATTGGCAACAGATAAATTTAAAAATAAACAAATTAAGAAACCTAAAATTACTAATGTTGGAATACGAGTAGATAATGGATTGTTAGAATTGGATATATCTAAAATAAATGTAGATATGGATGAAATAAAAGATATTTTAAAGGATTATAAAATTAAGAAAAAATATCATAAGTTAAAAAATGGTGACTTTTTAGATTTGACAGAAAATAAAGAATTGAATTTATTAGATGAGATGGCAACGATTTTAGATATCGATTATGGTAATATAAAAGAAGGAAAAATAAATCTTCCTATAAATAGGAGTTTTTACTTAGAAAAGTTAATGGATTCTAATCATGATTTTACTGTAGCCAAAAATGAACAATATACTGAGCTTATAGAAAATTTAGAGAATAATGAAATTTCAGATAATCTAGAGCTTGATGATGAATTTGAGAAAAAATTAAGAGATTATCAGAAAGTAGGATATAAATGGCTAAAAACATTAGAAACGCATAAGTTTGGAGGAATCCTTGCGGACGATATGGGATTGGGAAAAACTCTGCAAATTATTGCATTATTGCACTCACAATTAAAAACAAAAAATAGAGTGACATCAATAGTTGTTTGCCCAAGTACATTGGTGCTTAATTGGAAGGCAGAAATTGAAAAATGGTGTAGTAATATGAATGTGTTAATTATTAAAGGAACAGCAGAAGAGAGAAACGATTTGTTGAATCAATATAAAAATTATGATTTAGTAATTACATCATATGATTTATTAAAAAGAGATATAGAAAATTATGAAAATAAAAATTTTAAATATATAATTGCTGATGAAGCTCAATATATAAAAAATGCATCAACTCAAAATGCAACATCACTAAAAAGTTTGAACGGAGAGATAAAATTTGCTTTAACAGGTACTCCAATAGAAAATTCAATAGCTGAACTATGGTCAATATTTGATTTTATAATGCCTGGATATTTGTACAATTATAATAAATTTAAGAAAAAGTTTGAAGAACCAATATTGAAATTAGAAGATAAAGAAGCTTTAGAAAGATTAAAAAGATTAATAAGTCCATTTATATTAAGAAGAGTAAAAAAAGATGTTTTAACAGAGTTACCAGAAAAAAATATAACAATTATGAAAAATGAGATGGAAAAAGAGCAAGAAAAGATATACTTATCATACTTAGCTCAAACGAGAAAAGAAGTCGCGGAAGATTTAGAAAAAAATAGTTTTGAAAAAAGTAAATTTAAGATTCTTATGTTGCTTACAAGATTAAGACAAATTTGTTGTCATCCAGGACTATTTATTGAAAACTATAATGGAAATAGTGGAAAATTGAGACAGTGTTTAGATTTAGTAGTAGATGCAATAGCATCAGGACATAAAATATTAATATTTTCTAGTTATACTTCTATGTTTGAAATACTAGAAAAGGAATTGAAAAAAATAAATGTTGAGTATTTCAAATTAGTAGGAAATACGCCGGTTGGTCAAAGAATAGAAATGGTTGATGAATTCAATAATAGTTCATCGGTAAAAGTATTTTTAATTTCTTTAAAAGCAGGAGGAACTGGACTTAATTTGACATCTTCGGATGTTGTAATTCATTATGACCCATGGTGGAATGTGTCAAGTGAGAATCAAGCTACTGATAGGGCATATAGAATAGGACAAAAAAATAGTGTTCAAGTATATAAACTTATTACAAGCAATTCGATTGAAGAAAAAATAAATAAGATGCAAGAAAGAAAAGAAAAATTATCGAAAGATATACTTTCTACAGAGGAAACATTCATAAGTCAGATGTCAAAGAAAGAAATCTTGGATTTATTTGAATAGTGTGCCACATTTCTTTCATACTTGGATTTGTTTGAATAGTGTGCTATCTTGACAATTTCGCCATTTTCCTTTATAATAATAAACAGTTGTTATCCGACAATGGATAAAGAAGAGATTTATTTATAATGTTTGAAGAGAAGAGATTAATTGAATAATTTTAGGTAGTTTGGACGCTAAAGACTATCTTTTTTGAACGTATAATTAAATACAAATAATATACGCAAATTTTTGCGAGAAAAAATTTGCAGAATGGGGGAAAATAGAAATTTATGAACAACAACACAAAGGAAATATCTACAAAAAAAGTAGAGAAAAAAGTTAGTGATAGAAAAAACGGATATAAAAAGAATTATAAAAAAGAAATAAAAAATGATATTGAAAATAAAGAAAGGAGAGATTCGAAAATAATAGGAAGCAATTTTATAGACTTAGGATTAGAAGGAAATGAAGAGAAAAAAGTAAAAAAATCTTATCCTAAAAGAACAAATAAAAACAAATCAGAAAATAGAATAGAAAATAAATTAGAAAACAAATTAGATTTTTCATTTAAAAAGAGCAATTTAAAAATAATAGCATTAGGTGGTTTAGACGAAATTGGAAAAAATATAACTGTTTTTGAATATGAAGATGAAATTGTATTAGTTGACTGTGGACTAGAATTCCCAGAAGACGATATGTTAGGTGTAGACTTAGTAATACCAGATGTGACATATTTAATAAAAAATAAAGAAAAAATAAAAGGATTAGTTATAACACACGGTCACGAAGACCATATTGGAGCTATTCCTTATGTATTAAAACAAGTAAATATGCCAATATTTGCAACAAGACTTACTGCTAAATTAATAGAGCATAAATTAGAAGAACATCATTTAAGAAATAGTGTAAAATTAAATGTTGTAAACCAAGGAGATACAGTTAACTTCGGAAAAATGAAAGTAGAATTTATTAGAAGTTCTCATAGTATACCAGATGCTGTAATGCTTGCTATTCATACACCTGCAGGAACAGTTATCCACACAGGAGACTTTAAAGTGGATTATACGCCAATAGATGGACAAGAAATGGACTTAGGACGTCTTGCAGAGATTGGAAATAATGGAGTATTAGCACTTCTTGCAGATAGTACAAACTCAGAAAGAAAAGGATATACAATGTCTGAAAAATCTATTGGACCAGTATTTGATAACTTGTTCGAAGGATGTAAAAAAAGAATAGTAGTTGCAACATTTGCATCAAATGTTCATAGAGTTCAGCAAATAGTTAATTCAGCAGTTAAATTTGGAAGAAAAATAGCAGTTTCAGGAAGAAGTATGATAAATATGATAGAAGCTGCAAGAGAACTAAATTATATAGACGCACCAGATGATTTATTTATTGATATTGATATGATAAAAAATTTTACTGATGAACAATTAGTTATAATGACAACTGGAAGCCAAGGTGAGACAATGTCAGCCTTAACAAGAATGGCAAATGGAGAGCATAAAAAAGTAACAATAACAAGTAACGACTTAGTAATAATATCAGCAAATCCAATACCAGGAAATGAAAAATCAGTATCAAAAGTAATAGATCAATTAATGAAAATAGGATCAGAAGTAGTATATAGTGCACTTGCAGACGTACACGTTTCAGGACACGCTTGTCAAGAAGAACAAAAACTAATCATGGCATTAGTTAGACCAAAATACTTCATACCAGTTCATGGAGAATATAGACAATTAATGGCACATAGAGATACTGCAATAGAAATGGGAATAGCAAAAGAAAATATATTCCTTACAAATAACGGAAGAGTGCTAGAATTAAATGAAGAAGAAGCAAAATTCACAGGAACAGTTCCTGCCGGAAGAGTAATGGTAGATGGATTAGGTGTTGGAGATGTAGGAAATATAGTATTAAGAGATAGACAACACTTATCTCAAGACGGTTTAATTGTTATAGTAATGACAATGGATAACCAAACTGGAGAAATAGTATCTGGTCCTGACGTAATCTCAAGAGGATTCGTATATGTAAGAGAATCAGAAAACTTAATGGAAGATGTAAAAGCATTCATAAGAGAAGAAATCAACGACTTAGAAAATAGACATGTAAGAGATTGGTCAACAATAAAATCAACATTAAAAGATGACTTAAGAGACTTCATATTTGATAGAACAAAAAGAAATCCAATGATTTTACCAATTATTATGGAAGTATAACCAAGTGGGACGCCCCTTTTTGGTCGAACCTCGACCAAAAGGGACACACTTAAGAATTGTATAGAGGGGGCACAATTGAAAGGAGAAAAATTATGCCTCGTTATGCAAGAAGAAAACTAAATGGAGAATATTATCACATTGTAGTTCAAGGATTAAA
>CALXVF010000058.1 GCA_944391895.1 uncultured Clostridia bacterium | reverse complement strand
TAATTTAATTATATCATATTTTTGTTAAAACTAAATTCCGCTTATTCTTCCTATGGAATTTACTTTTAAAATTAAAGTTTTTATAAAATTAGCAAATTTTACTTGATTTTTATTTTCTAATTTGTTAAAATAACTTTTAGCAAAAAGGGAGTAGCTCAAAAACAACTAATCAACAACAAGATACAATCTGGTTAGTTACCTTTTTGAGGTGAGCAAGACTTTAAGAAGTACTAAAAAACATTCTTACAAGTCTTGTTTTTTTATTGAAAACAAAGACCAATAAAAGCTTTGTTTATAATCATAAAAACTAAAGGAGGAAAAAGATGAATTGGTTTAACAAAGACGTAGCTGAAATTTCCAAGGAATTGGGGACAGATGTTCGAAAAGGGCTAAGTGATGAGGAGGTAAAGAAAAGACAACAAGAAAAAGGTTTTAATGAATTGGAAGAAAAGAAAAAGAAAAGTATTTTTGTAAAATTCTTAGAACAATTCAAAGACTTCATGATAATAATTCTTATAATAGCAGCAATAATATCTGGAATTGTTGGAGTTATGGAAGGAGAGGGATTTACAGATTCAGTAATTATATTAGTCGTTGTTGTACTTAATGCAGTTATTGGAGTTATACAAGAAAGCAAAGCAGAAAAATCATTAGAAGCTTTAAAGAAAATGAGTAGTTATTCTGCTAAAGTAATGAGAAATGGAAAAGTAACAGTAGTTCCATCGAGAGAGCTAGTTCCAGGAGATGTCGTAGTATTAGATACTGGAGATTATGTTCCGGCAGATATAAGAATAACAGAAGCTGTTAACTTAAAATCTCAAGAAGCTTCACTTACAGGAGAATCTGTACCAGTAGAAAAAGATGCGAATGTAATAGAAAATGAAGAAGTAAGCCTTGGAGATAGAACTAATATGTTATTCTCTTCTAGTTTGGTTACATATGGTAGAGGAAAAGGTATAGTAGTTGAAACAGGAATGCATACAGAAGTAGGAAATATTGCTGGAATGCTTAATAATGTAGAAGAAACAGCTACACCACTTCAACAAAAACTAAACAAATTAGGAAAAAGTTTGGGAATAATGGCATTAGTAATCTGCGTAATAATATTTATTATTGGATTACTATATGGAAAAGATGTTATTGATATGTTTATGACAGCAGTAAGCTTAGCAGTTGCAGCAATTCCAGAAGGATTAGCAGCAGTATCAACAATTGTTCTTGCTATTGGTGTTCAAAGAATGGTTAAGAAAAATGCTATTATAAAGAAATTGCCAGCTGTTGAAACATTAGGAAGTGCTTCAGTTATTTGTTCAGATAAAACAGGTACTCTTACACAAAATAAAATGGAAGTACAAAAAATATTTGTTAATAGCGAAGTCATAGATATAGATAAGGCAAAAGAGCTAGAAAATGAAAGCGAAGAATTACAAAAAACTATTTTAGTAGGAATGTTGTGTAATGATACAAAAATAGCACCAGGAAATAAATTTGCAGGAGACCCAACTGAAATAGCATTAACAAGTTTAGCACTTAATTTAGGTCATACTGAAGAACAAATTGAAAGTTATGAAAGAATAGCAGAAATACCTTTTGATTCAGAAAGAAAATTAATGACAACTGTAAATAAATATGAAGATAAATATATAGTTTGTACAAAAGGTGGATTAGATGAACTTCTAAATATATGTAATAGTTATTTAGAAAAAAGTCAAATAAAAAATGACTTACAAGAAAAGAGAAAGAAAATTGAAAGTACAAATGAAGTTTTAGCAAAAGAAGCTTTAAGAGTACTTGCAATGGGATATAAATACTTAGACCATAAACCTAGTGATAGTGAAATAAAAGAATTAGAAAAAGACCTTACATTTGTGGGTATGTGTGGAATGATGGACCCACCAAGAGAAGAGGCTAAAAAGGCTGTTGAAAAATGTAAGGAAGCAGGAATAAAAACTGTTATGATAACAGGAGACCACAAAATAACTGCAACAGCTATTGCAAAGAGTTTAGGAATACTTGAAAATGAAGATGAGGCAATAACAGGTGCTGAACTTGAAAAAATGTCTGATGAAGACTTAGAAAAGAATATAAGAAAATATAGTGTTTATGCAAGGGTTGCACCAGAACATAAAGTAAGAATAGTAAAAGCATGGCAAAAACAAGGTGAAATAGTTGCCATGACAGGAGACGGAGTAAATGATGCTCCAGCTCTAAAACAAGCAGATATAGGTTGTGCAATGGGTATAGTAGGAACAGACGTTGCAAAAGAAGCAGCAGATGTTATACTTACTGATGATAACTTTGCAACAATAGTTTCATCAGTTGAAGAAGGAAGAAGAATTTATGCTAATATTTTAAAAGCAATAGAATTCTTAATTTCAAGTAATATTGGTGAAATAGTTTTACTATTTGTATGTATGTTAATTACTCCTATATTAAGTCAAGTATTTAATATAGATATAAACTTAATAGAACCATTACTTCCAATGCATATACTTTGGATAAATCTAGTTACTGATTCATTACCAGCTTTAGCATTAGCTGTAGACCCAGCAGAAGATGATGTAATGAAGAGAAAACCTATCAAAGAAAATGGTATATTTACAAAGTCAAGAATTTGGAGAGTGGCATATCAAGGTATAATGATAGGATTGATTACTCTTGCAGCATTTATAATAGGTTTAGCAACACCTGAAGAAATTTTACCACAAATAGAAGGATTATCTGTAGAAGAAGTAAAAGTAGAAATTGGTCAAACAATGGCATTTATAACACTTGCATTTGCTGAATTAGTTCATGTATTTAATGTAAGAAATGCAAAGAAATCTTTATTTAAAACACATCCTTTCAAAAATAAGATGTTACTACTTGCAATTGGTGTATCAGCTATGCTTATGATTGTAATATTAGCAGTACCAGCATTAAGAAACGTATTTAGTATTCCAGTACTTCCAGCTCAAGATATATTAGAAGTAGTGTTATTAGTACTATCTCCAATATTAATAGTAGAATTAATGAAATTATTTAAATTAAATGGAAGTAAGAAAGAAGAATAATATTAAATATATTGAATAAGCAACAATTTATTTAAAAATTGTTGCTTATTTTCGTTTATTAGTTATATAATATAATAGAATACTTAACAAGTGGGGGAGCTTATGTACGATTTAATTATACGAAATAGAAAACTGAATAAAATGAAAGTACTTTTAGTCGTTCTAATAGTGATACTAATAATATTAATTATACTCACCAGTGTTAGAATGGTCAAAATGTATGAAGTGAGTAAAACTATAAATGAATATAACATTTGGCTAGACAAATTCAATAAAGAAAAAGCTAAAAAGGAAGAAGCGGAGGCAAATAGATTTAATCCTTTAACTGAAAATGAATTAACTCAAATTAGTAATATTTATAAAAGTCAAGATGGAAAAAGAGTATTCCTTACATTTGATGATGGACCATCAACATCAGTTACTCCATACATCTTAGATTTACTAAAACAAGAAAATATCAAAGCAACTTTTTTTGTGCTAGGAGTAAAAGCTGAAGCTAATCCAGATGTGCTAAAAAGAGAATATGAAGAAGGACATTTTATTGGAAATCATGGATATTCACATAAGTATAAGGAAATATATTCTAGCTCGCAGGCAGTTTTAGATGAATATAATAAAGCTAATCAAATTATACGAGATGCAATAGGTAATCAGAATTATAATTCGTTGGTGTTTAGATTTCCAGGAGGTTCTAGTGGAGGACCATATCATGATTTGAAACAACAAGCTAAAGAATTATTAAAACAAAATGGAATCGCAAGTTTGGATTGGAATGCCCTTACTAATGATGCTGCAGGAGCCAGTTCAAAAGAAAAAATAATGCAAAGTTTTTATGATACAGTTGAAGAAAAAAATAGTGTGGTATTACTTATGCATGATGCAGCTGACAAAATTTTAACTTATGAATGTCTGCCTGAAATGATAAAATATTTTAGAGACAATGGCTATACTTTTCAAAATTTATATGATGTAATAGGAAGGTGATTTTATGATAAAACATATTGTTATGTGGAAATTTAAAGAAAATGAGAATGAAAATAAGAAGAAATTTTTGGATGGGCTAAAAGCTTTAAATAGAGTTATTCCAGAAATAAAATATATGGAAGTAAAAGAAAGAGTAAATGAAAAAAATGCTTTTGATGCTTGCTTAATAGCAAAATTTGAAAATATGGAGGACTTAGAAAAATATAAAAATGACCCTAGACATGTGAAGGTTTCAAACTTGTGCAAGGAAATAAGAGAAAATAGAGCAGCAATTGATATAGAGGAATAGTATAATGAAAGTTATCAAAAACATAGTAGGTTTAATTATGGTCATTTTAACAAAATAAAAACACTCGATTTGAGTGTTTTTTTTATGGTGCGGTTGAAGGGACTTGAACCCCCACGTCGTTGACACTGGTTCCTAAGACCAGCGCGTCTGCCAATTCCGCCACAACCGCATTTGTTGTGGACAATAAATATGATACACTTTTTTAATTGAGTTGTCAAGATATTTATTAAAATTACTTGAAAAAAATTTACTTTTAATGTATTATATAAAATAGAGGTGAACTTAAATGAGACAAAAATTTTTGAGAGATTTAGGAATAGATTTAGATGGTTCTACAGAGGACTTATTGCAACAATTTGATCTAAATGGATTTATGGATGAAATATCAGATAATAGATTAAAAGAAGAAGATAAAAAAGTAGAAGAATTATCTAAAAAAATCGAAGAAGAGGAAAATAACAATAAATAGCAGTATGGAAATAAAAAAGAACGAAGAATATGTTGTAGATATAATAGATTATGGAGCAGATGGAGAAGGTATAGCGAAAATAAATGGCTATACCATTTTTGTAATTGGTGGCATAAAAGGAGAAGCTTGTAAAATTCATATTTTGAAAGCACTTAAAACTCATGCATTTGCTAAAATTGTGGAAATCGTAAAAGTGTCCGAAAATAGGGTGCTTTCAGATTGTGAAACTTATGGAAAATGTGGTGGTTGTGATTTACGCCATATAAAATATGAAGAAACACTAAAAATTAAACAAGAAAAAGTGCAAAATTTGGTTAATAAAATGTTGCAAAACAAGATAAATGTATCTGAAACAGTTGGAATGGACAATCCAAAACATTATAGAAATAAAGCTATATTTCCAATAAGCAAAGAAAAGAAAGTTGGAATTTTCGCAAAGAGAAGTCATAATATAATTCCAATAAATGAATGTAAGATACAGACAAAACGTTCACAGGAGATTGCAAAATTTATAGTAGAAAACTGGAAAGATACAATATATGATGAAAACACAGGCAAGGGATTGCTTAGAAATATCATGATTCGAGAAGGCTTTAGAACTCATGAAATAATGTGTGTATTGGTATTGAGCGAAAAGAAAGATGTAAATGTTAAAGAAATAATAAATAAATTTCCAGAAATAAAAACGATAGTTGCTAATATCAATACTGAAAATACAAATGTTGTACTAGGAAAAGAAAATGTAGTATTATACGGAGACGGATACATTCAGGATAAATTAGGAGATTATATATTTAAAATATCACCAAATTCATTTTATCAAGTAAATCCTATCCAAACGGAAAAAATATATAATTTAGCTATATCAGAGGTTAAGCTAAATCAAGAAGATATATTATGTGATTTATATTGTGGAATAGGTACTATTGGAATATTTGCTTCAAAATATGTAAAGCAAGTTTATGGTATTGAAATTGTAGAAGATGCTATACGAGATGCAAAAGAAAATGCAAAAATAAACAATATACAAAATGCTGAGTTTATTGTAGGAGATGTTGAAAAAGCTTTTGAAAAGCTTTTAAAAGAAAATATAAAACCTAATGTTGTTATTGTAGACCCTCCTAGAAAAGGACTAGATAATAAAACTGTAGAAAACTTAAAGAAACTTAAACTAAGTAGATTAGTATATGTGAGTTGCAATCCAGCAACATTAATGAGAGATTTACAAGAACTAGAAAAAGTATATGATATTAAGAAAATTATACCAGTCGATAACTTTTGCTATAGTTCACATGTTGAGTGTGTATGCGTTATGAAATTAAAGTAATTATTGGAATATACAAAGGAGGAAAAAAATGGATTATTATATAATGTGGGCAATTGTTATAGTTGTTTCTTTAGCTTTTTGGGGAATAGTATTAGCGATATCAAAGTATATTGATAAACATAAAATGGAACTTACGAATGTTTCATTGAAAGTATCTAATTTGAATCCAAAAGAAGAGCTTAGTAAAGAATTTGATAGAATATTTTATGGCGATTTGAGTTCGGAAAATAAATATCTTGAAGAATGGGATAAAATAAGAAGTCCAATGATGATAGGCTATTTGTGTGATGAAACAATAAAATATAGGCACATAATGGCAACTTTACTAAATTTTATACAAAAAGGATACATAGAAATTATACAAATAGAGCAAAAAGAAAATAAGATTAATTACAAACTAAAAAAGAAAAATTTGGAAATATTTAATGGTAAAGTATATGAAAATATAAAAACACTAGATTATGACAATCAATTAAGAAAAAAGTTATTACAATATAATGTTTCTGCATCAGATATATATGCAATAAATAGAATTATTTTTGATGACAATGATGAGATAATACCTGGTGATGTTATAAGTTTTTATGATGATGAAGAGTGTGAGGGAAAAGAAACAGAAGAGTTGAAAGCCAAATTAATTTACTTAGAAAAATTAATTAATAAAGAATTTGAAATATATGGAATGGCTCAAGAATCTAATTTATCAACTCATGATTATAAAGGCAAACTAACTAATATAGGTATAGTTAAAAGAAATGAATGGCTAAATTTTGCAAGAAAATTAAGAAAAGAAACTTTAATATCTAATAGAGATGCCCAAGGAGTAATAGTATGGGGAGAATATATGGCTTATGCAGTAGCTTTAAATGTCGGTAAGCTAGCAATAAGCGATATATGGGATAGATTATTTGAGAATTATAATAAAAATAGTGAAGAATAGATTCAGTATTCTAGAAAATTTGTTTTTTTATAATATTGAAGAAACTAATGAACTATAAAATATTAAGTTAAAGAACAATAAAATTTATATAAATTGTGGAGAAATGCTATTATGTGCATTTCTTTTTTATTGTTTTATGCAACTATATACTGAATTTTAAATATCTAACACTTAGAGGTGATATGTTTTGCTAAATATGCTACTGATAGAAGAAAATGTAAAGTATGCTAAACAATTAATATCATTAATATTAAAAAAAGAAGAAAATATAAGACTAGTTGATATTGCATTAGA
>CALXVF010000057.1 GCA_944391895.1 uncultured Clostridia bacterium | reverse complement strand
TGTTATTTTTTCATTATTTTTAGTAAATAAACTTTGAAACACTACATCGTTTTTTGGTTTTAATAAATCTTGTTTTTCGTTTTCTGAACTCATATAAGATTCTCCTTTTGAATAAATTTAATATCTTGAATTAATTGTTCGAACAAAAATAACATGAATGAATTTTCTTGAAAAAAATCATGTGTGATATTATGTATACATTCTATACCATTTTTCTCCATTTTGCAAGGAAAATCGTGTGTCAAATCTTGACAATTTTCGACAAAAAAAAATGTACTTTACCTCTTAAGTAAAGTACATTTATATTACATATATTCTTTTAATTTTTTACTTCTACTTGGATGTCTTAGTTTTCTTAATGCTTTAGCTTCTATTTGTCTAATTCTTTCCCTTGTTACATTAAATTCTTTTCCTACTTCTTCAAGAGTTCTAGCCTTTCCATCATCTAATCCAAATCTTAATCTTAGAACTTTTGCTTCTCTAGGAGTTAATGTAGACATGACTTCATCTAATTGTTCTCTAAGCATTGTATATGAAGCTGATTCTTGTGGTGATGGAGAATCTTCATCTTGTATAAAATCTCCTAAATGGCTATCATCTTCTTCTCCTATTGGTGTTTCTAGCGATACTGGGTCTTGCGCTATTTTTTGAATTTCTATAACTCTATCTACTGAAACTTCCATTTCTTTTGCTATTTCTTCAGGTGTAGGTTCTCTACCATTTTGTTGTAGCAAATGTCTTGATGTTCTGATTAATTTATTTATTGTTTCTACCATATGAACTGGTATTCTTATGGTTCTTGCTTGGTCTGCAATAGCTCTTGTTATAGCTTGTCTAATCCACCATGTTGCATAAGTACTAAATTTATATCCTTTTGTATAATCAAATTTTTCTACAGCTTTTATTAGTCCCATATTTCCTTCTTGGATTAAGTCTAAGAACAACATTCCTCTACCAACATATTTTTTAGCAATACTTACAACCAATCTTAAGTTTGATTCTGCAAGTTTTTGTTTTGCGCTTTCATCTCCTGCTAGTATTCTTTTGGCTAAATCCAATTCTTGACTATATGTTAAAAGAGGTATTTTTCCAATCTCTCTTAAATACATTCTTACAGGGTCATCTATTCCCACACCCTCTATATTTTCTACATTTAGTTCTTCTATAGGAATATCTTCTACTTCTTCTAATTCTTCTGCATCTGGTTCTATATCTTCGATGTCATCTTTTAAAACATCTACTCCTATATTTTCAAAAGCATTAAAAACTTGGTCAATTTGGTCTACATTTGCTTCTCCTAGTTTTGAAGCAAGTTCCCCATATGTTATTTTTCCTTTTTTCTTAACATCACTTATTATTTTTTCTATATCTGTAGTATCTTTTTCTTTTGTTTCCTCTTCTTTTTTCTTTTCTTTATGTGCCATTCTAGCACTATCTATTAAATTTATTGCTGCTTTGACATCTTTCTTTTCTGATTTATTATTCATAACTTTTCAACCTTACCCCCTACTTAATTTTAGCTAAGTTTATTATGATGTTATTTAACTCTTTTCCTAGTTCTAAAGCCTCATCTTTTGCTAGAGTACTATCATTTAATTTATTTATAATTTCATCTCTTCTTTTTACTAAAGCATTTTTCTTATATACATTTTCTATATCTTCTATTCCTTTTTCTATATCAGTTAGTTCAAAGTCGTACGCCAAAATTCCTGTTATATAATTAATAACCTCATTATCTTCAAACCAATTTAATATATTTTCTACATTTTCATTAGTAGTTAACTTTGTATATAATATTGAAATTATATTTTTATTTTTTTCTGATTTAATATCTTCTAAGCTTACAACATTTTTTATTCTTGTAAAACTTTCTTTTGGATAGTTTATAAGTAAGTAAATTAACATTTGTTCTCTTCTAGCTGAAAATTCATCTATTTTTTCTTCTTGCTTTGGTCTAACAATATTTGGTCTTGCTTCTAGCACTTTAGTATTAGCAGAATTATTAGAGTATAGTCTTTTATTTATTTCAGCATAAATTGCTTCTTTTGAAATATCATAGCTCTTAGAAATTTTTTCTACATATACTTCTCTTTCCATGCTATTATCTACTTCTGATAAAATTTTTGCGATTGCATTTAAAAATTTAATTTTATCACTTGTATTTTCTAAGTTTAAATCCTTTTTTAGATTTTTTACTTTATATTCTACAACCGAAATTGCATCATCCATACATTTTCTAAATCTATCCGGCCCATATTTTATAACGAATTCATCTGGGTCTTTTGCTCCACTTATTTGAAGTACTCTAATGTCGCATCCCATACTTTTTAAAATTTCCATTCCTCTAATTATAGCTGCTTGTCCTGCACCATCAGCATCATATCCTAAAATAACTTGCTCTGTTGATTTTCGTAAGAGCCTTCCTTGTGCATCTGTTAGTGCTGTACCAAGTGAAGCTACAACATTGGTAATTCCTCTTTGAAATAAAGATATCGCATCCATATATCCTTCAACTATTAGAAGCCTTTTCATAATTCCTGGATTATTCTTTTTGGCTACATTTAATCCAAATAGATTTCTTCCTTTACTGTAAACAATATTTTCTGGAGAATTAATATATTTGGGCTTACTATCATCTAATACTCTTCCACCAAATGCAATTACTCTATTTCTTACATCTTGTATTGGAAACATTATTCTATGTCTATATCTATCAATGTACATTCCTTCTCTACTTTTGTTTACTAAACCCGAAGCTAAAATTTCTTCATCTTCGAAACCTTGTTTTCTTAAAGCTTTATATAATTCATCAAATTCTCCTGAAAAACCTATCATAAATGATTTTAATGTATTATTGTCTAATTTTCTCTTTTTTATGTATTCTTGACCAGTTTTAGAAGTTGGTTTGTATAAATTTTGATGATAAAATTCTGCTGCAAATTGGTTTACATCATAAACCTTAGCTTTAAGTTTAGCTACTTTTTCGTCTTCATAACTTCCCAGTGCTGGAAGATTAATTCCTGCTCGTTCTGCTAAAATTTGAACACTTTCTACGAAATTAACATTTTCAACTTTTGAAATGAAATGAAAAACATTTCCACCTACACCACATCCAAAGCAGTGAAATATTTGCTTATCTGGTGACACTGAGAATGATGGTGACTTTTCATTATGAAATGGACATAGACCAAAATAATTTCTTCCACTTCTTTTTAAAACAACGTATTGTGATATGACATCTACAATATCATTTTGACTTCTTATTTCTTCTAATAATTCATCACTATATCTCACTTTAAACAATCCTTCTTTTTACTCATACTTATATTATTCGACATATGTAAACTAAATCCTTCTTAATAAAGTCAAACTTGAGCAAATTATGTAAATTTTTGTTTATTTACATAATTTATTTTTGAGGCAAGAAAAAAAGATACGAATGTACCTTTTTTCTTTTTAGCTTAAGCGTTTGCTGCTCCATCAAAAGGAATAAATTTATTAACGGCATTTTGTTTAAAATCTATTTTTGCTTCTGTTGGAACTCTATATTCTTTGTATGACATTTCTATTTTATTGTCTATTAATTGCTCGATTTCTTCTTTAGATGAATGTTCTGCTAAAACTAATTCACTTACTAGAATTTGTTTTGCATTAACTAACATTTTCTTTTCTCCTGTAGATAGTCCACCTTTTTCTTTTTGTTTAAAGCTTAAGTTTCTAACTACATCAGCAATTTCATATATGTCTCCTGTTTTCATTTTCTCTAAGTTGTCTCTATATCTCTTGTTCCAATTATTTGACATTTCGGTTTCGTCTTTTTCCAAAACTTCAAGCACATTGTTTGCACTTTGCTTATCTATTATGCTTCTTACTCCCATAGATTCAGCTTTTGCAGTTGGAACCATAACCATAACCTCTCCTGGCATTTCGATTACATAGTACTGCTGCTTTTCCCCTAAGATCTCCTTTTCTTCAATTGCATTAATTCTTCCTGCCCCATGCATTGGGTATACTATATTATCACCTATATTAAACAATTAAAGTCACTCCTTTCCAACTTTTTGTGCTACATAAGAGTAAACTTCTCCTCTTTTTACCACATTACTATTATATCACAATTTTTGAAATAAGTAAAGGATAATTTTTTATTTTTTTCGAATTAAGGACGGACCTTTTTTGAAAAAGATCCGTCCGTTTATTTAAAATTTCATTCTTCTATTCTTTACATAAAGTACTATTGCAACTATACCTGAAGTTAACACAATTCCTAGAATAATATATGATATTTCTCCTGTTTGTGGTAACTTTGTATCTGGAACTGTTGTATCATCTTTTGGTACTGTTGTTCCTTCTTCTACTGTTACTTGGCATTCTGCTGTATATCCTCCATCTTGTGTTTCAACTCTTATTATTGCTGTTCCTGCTGATACAGCAGTAATTTTTCCATTTTCAACTGTTGCTACATTTTCATTATTACTTGTCCAGTTAACCGCTTTATTGTCTGCATTTGATGGCTCAATTCTTGCATTCAAAGTATATGTATCACCTTTTTCCATAGTTATGCTTGTTCTATCTAAAGTTATACTTTCTACTTTTATTGTATCTTCTGCAAGACCTTCTAGGCCGTAAATATCTTCATCATAATATATATTTCCATCAACTGTTTCTAACTTAGCCCATAATACAAATGTTTTTTCTCCTGAAAAATTTGTTATATCAATTTTTACACTTCCGTCAGTTGTTTCTATCCAATTTTCATCGACATACATTGGTGTCAATTCATATACTTTTTTTATTATTTCTTCTTCTTTTGAATCAAATTCTTGCATTTTTGCATCATATTCATCTGACTTATTGTTATATGCTGTTTCCGCTTCTTTATATGCTGCTTCTGCAGCTTCTATTTCTGATGGTTCTGCCTCACTATCTACTAATGCCATAAATTCATCATAGGCTTTATTCATAGCTTCTCTTAAAGTATTTCTTTCACTATCAAGGGCATTTAATTGTTCGTTTAATGTTTTTAATTCTGCTGTTACTTGTTCTCTTGTATTTTCGATTTCTGTAGCATCATCCTCAGGAACTAATACAGCTTGATAAGATAAAGTATATGCTCCTTCAACACGGTCTACACCAATAGTTCCAACTCCTTCAGCTAAAATAATTGGCATTGTAATGTATTCTTCTGGATCTATTTCGACTTCATGCGCATTTACATACAATGGTAATAACATACTAATTATAGTAACAACTATTATACTAACTATCGCTTTTGTTTTTTTCATAAAATCCCCACCTTTTCTTTTGATATTATACATTTATTAAAACATAAGAAAATTAAAATGTAAACATATTAGTTTAATTTTTTTATTATATTTTCTTTATCTTTATAAATGCTATTTTCTTTGACAACACCTCTTACAGATGATAATGGGTAAATATTAGTATTTCTACCAATTATTGTTCCTGGATTTAATACACTTCCACATCCTACTTCAACATTATCTCCAAGCATTGCTCCCATTTTCTTTAATCCTGTTTCTATTTTTTGTTCTCCATTTTTTACAACTATTAATTTTTTGTCTGACTTTACGTTTGACGTAATTGAACCTGCTCCCATATGTGATTTATATCCTAATATTGAATCACCAACATAGTTATAATGAGGCACTTGAACTTTATTAAATAGGATAACATTTTTTAGTTCTGTTGAGTTGCCTACTACTGCTCCTTCTCCTATAATTGCATTTTTACGAATAAATGCACAATGTCTTACTTCTGCATCTTTACATATAATACAATTTTCTCCTATATAAGCTGAATCGTACACTTTTGCTGTTTTATGAATCCAAATATTATTATCTTTTCTTATATATTCTTCTTCATTTAAAGTTTTTCCTAACTCTAATATATAATCTTCTATATGTTTAAGCACTTCCCAAGGATATTCATATTTTGTCATTAAATCCTTAGCAATTGTTTCATCAAGATTATATAAATTTATGATTTTACATTCTTCCATTTTCATTATTCTCCCAATAATTATTATATAATTCTACTGCTGTTTGTGGACTATCTTGCCCTTCAGCATTTTTTACTGGTGCAAAATCTTCTTCTCTTCTTCCGCGTAGTATTGAAATTCCATCAAAAAATACGAATCCATCAAATATGAATGCTTCATATTTATAAGCATTAGGTTTATTTACTTTTATCATATTTCCGTTTTCGTCTAAGTATGGCGCTTTTTTGTGTGCACTATGATATGGTAAAGTATTTTGACTTATTATTTCTAAAGCTTCTAAACTATATAAATTGCACATTATATGTGATTCTCCAAATAAAAGCTCTCCTTCTTCATCAGTCTCGCTTGCCATTTCTGTTGGAAGTTCTGTATATTCTATAACTGCTGGCTTACTATTCTTTTTACAAAATACTCCAACTGGTTCATCTGGACTTCTTTTTACTACTGATTTTGAGCCAATTTTATTTCCTTCTGAAACAGTTAGTCCAAGAAGAATTGGATCAACCATATTAAGAAGTGCATTATCTACTGAACCAATGAAAATCCATTTTATATTCTTACTCTTCATATCATCTAGAATGCCATTTTTCTTCATTGCTTTATATATGCATCCATTACCATCTGCTGCATATTTTATATGTAAATTTTCATCAACCAATAGTTTTCCATCTTCACTTATTAATGGTAAATTACCTTGCTCGAAAAATCTTATTTTATCTTTTGGATATCCAAAATAATTTTTACTTTCAAAGTATTGGGCTGTTTTATCATTATTTTCTGTACTTGTCATGATATACCAATTTAAAGTTATTCCATATTTACTATTTGCTCTTTTTATACCATCTACTAAAATTTCAAATAAAGATTTTGGCTCTGGTTTTACATTTAAAATGTATGTTCCTTTAGGTCCATTGTGTCCAAGTCTTGTTCCTTGTCCACCAGCCATTGTTACTACTGCATATTCTCCATTCTTTATAATCTCTTCACCAATATTTTTATATCTATTAAACTCTTCCTCACTTATTTTATACTTATCTACAAATTTAGTGTGCTCTATAATACAACTCTCTATTGCTTTTTCATTATCTCTACTACTTAAGCTATATAATTCCTTTATATGTTTAAAATCTAAATCCATTATTTCATTAATTAATTCTTGTTTTTGTTCTTCATTTGCCATTTCAAGATATTTTAGTAAATGTTCTTGATTATTTTCTTTTAATACATCAATATAATTATTAGCCATATTTTTAGCCTCCCATCTAAGTAATCCTCGTCATTTTATCACATTTGTATATAATATGCAACATAATGTTTTTTGCCCTAATTATATTGGTTTATTTTATTGTATATATAATAGTTGGCAAAGTTTTGCGTGAGCTTTCAAACGAGCTGGAAGGATTTCCAGCAAAGTGCGTTTGGAACGAAGTGACCCACAAAAAACTTAACAACCATTATATATACAATTATTTATAACATATATTTTAGGGTAAAAAATCTTTATGCAACTTTTTTTATTAATTAGTCATAACTTGTGACTTGGCTAATATACTTTAATAAAGTTTTGTAACAAATCTTCTTTAGGAGGTAAAAATGGAGGACAATTTAAAATTATATCAGGATATATCAAGCCGTACAGATGGAGA
>CALXVF010000056.1 GCA_944391895.1 uncultured Clostridia bacterium | reverse complement strand
AATATTTTTGGTAGACTAGAATATGAAAACCATTATGGAATACTAAAGACTGACTATACAATGATAAGACCAGGACTTCTTCATAAAGCAAATGGCGGATATATAATATTTCAAGCAAATGATTTATTAACAAACCCAGCAGCTTATGATAATCTAAAAAAAGTATTAAGAAATAAAGAATTAGGAATAGATAATTCTGTTGACCAAAAAACATCAATGGTAATGGTATCACTAAAACCAGAACCAATACCACTAGACTTAAAAGTAATCATTATAGGAAATGAAAATGTATATCAAACTCTACTTTCAGTAGATAGCGATTTTAGAAAACTATTTAAAATAAAGGTAGAATTTGAAGATGATGCGCCATTAAATGAACAAAACTTAAAAGACTTAGCAAAATTCGTTCATGGATATTGCGAAGACGATGAATTACCACATCTAGATAAATTTGCCATGGCAAGACTTGCAGAATATTCAACAAGATTGTCAAATAATCAAAATAGAATATCAACAAGATTTGGCGAGCTAGCTCAGGTAATAGCAGAAGCAGCTACATGGGCAAGACTAGATAAGTCAAAAGTAGTTACAAAAGATTATATAGAAAAAGCGTTAGATGAAAGAAAAAATAGATTAAAAAAATATGATGATAAATATACTCAAATGATAGAAGATGGAACACTACTAATAGATACAGATGGAGAAAAAGTAGGGCAAATAAATGGTCTTACAGTAATGAGCATAGGAGATTATTCATTTGGAAAACCGGTAAGAATTACAGTAAATACTTATACAGGTAAAAAAGGAATAATAGATATAGAAAGAGAAGTTGAACTTTCTGGCTCATCTCACTCAAAAGGTATATTAATTTTAAATGGATACTTAGGAGAAAAATTTGCAAAAGATATGCCATTATCACTTACAGCTAGTATCTGCTTTGAACAGTTATATAATGGAGTAGATGGAGATAGTGCGTCAAGTACAGAGTTATATGCACTTCTATCAAATCTTTCAGGAGTTCCAATAAATCAAGGAATAGCAGTAACAGGTTCAGTAAACCAAAAAGGTGAAATACAAGCAATTGGTGGGGTAAATGAAAAAATAGAAGGATACTTTGAAATTTGTAAACTAAAAGGATTAAATGGAAAACAAGGAGTTTTAATTCCTAGACAAAATATACAAAATTTAAACCTAGATGATGAAATAGTAAATGCAGTTAAAAATGGCAAATTCCATATTTACGCAGTTTCTAATATAGACGAAGGAATAGAAATATTAACAGGAGTACCAGCAGGAACAAAAGATATACCAGGAACAATAAACGCAATGGTATATCAAACACTAAAGAAATATGCAAAAGCAAGTAAAGATGAGTAAAGAATTAACATATGTGCTATAAAATTTAATTGTATATTTTGAATTTTTTGTTCCTTGCTGTCGAAACTAAAGTTTCTCCAAGCTGCGCGGAACTGTAAAATTTAAAATATACAATAAGAATTAGATAATAAAATTAGGAGGCAGAAATGAAAATAGGAATAGTAGGATTGCCAAACGTAGGAAAAAGTACACTATTTAATAGTATAACAAATGCAGGAGCAGAATGTGCTAATTATCCTTTTTGTACAATAGAACCAAATGTTGGAGTAGTACCAGTTCCAGACGAAAGACTAGATGTACTTGGAAAAATGTATGTAGCAGAAAAAATAACACATGCAATAATTGAATTTGTGGATATAGCAGGATTAGTTAAAGGAGCTAGTAAAGGAGAAGGACTAGGAAATAAATTCTTATCACATATAAGAGAAACAGATTCAATTGTTGAAGTTGTTAGATGCTTTGATGATTCCAATATAGTTCATGTAGACGGAAGTGTAGACCCAATAAGAGATATAGAAACAATAAATTTAGAACTAGTATTAGCAGATTTGGAAACTGTCAATAAAAGAATCGATAGAGCTGCTAAACTTGCAAAAGGAGACAAAAAATATTTACAAGAAGAAGATACATTTAAAAAAGTAAGAGAAGTATTAGAACAAGGAAAGCCAGTAAGAATACTAGAACTTACAGATGAAGAAAAAGAAATAATAAAAGATGCTTTTTTACTTACAATGAAACAAATATTGTATGTTGCAAATATTTCAGAATCAGAAATAGGAACAGAAAATGAATATGTAAAAAAAGTAAGAGAATATGCAGAAAAAGAAAATTCAGCAGTAATTCCTCTTTGCGTAAAAATAGAAGAAGAACTTTCAAGCTTAGAAGGTGAAGAAAAACAAGAAATGCTAGAAGCTATGGGACTTGATGAATCAGGCTTAGATAAAGTAATAAAAAAGAGTTATGATTTATTAGGATTAATGTCATTCTTAACAGCTGGAAAAAAAGAAGTTAGAGCTTGGACTATTAAAAAAGGAACTAAAGCTCCTCAAGCAGCTGGAAAGATACATACTGATTTTGAAAGAGGATTCATAAAAGCAGAAATTGTTTCATATGATGATTTAATAAAAGAGGGTTCTTACCAAAAAGCAAAAGAAGCGGGATTAGTTAGACTAGAAGGAAAAGACTATGTTATGCAAAATGGGGATATAGTGGAATTTAAGTTTAATGTGTAAAAAGAATAATAAAAAAAGTTTGACATATAATAAATATTGTAGTATACTATATCTATAAACTCGAGTAACATTTTGAGTTATAAGATGTCAATTAATATTTGGATATGTGTAGACGGCACATATCTTTTTTTAAGTAAAAAAAGAGTGGTTGACGAGACCACTCCCGAAATAGGTTGCGAACACTATTCCTCATTTTGAGTTTGATTATTTTCATTAGAATTTTTTAATAATTCTAATATTAATAACCAAATTAAATCATAAGATGTCATTAATATTTTCCTCCTTTCTCTAGAAATTCCTTTTGAGAAGGATTGGAAGTATTATATATGGAAATAAAGTAAAAAGCAACTAAAAATCATAAAAAACTAAAAATTTAATAAAATTTTTAAAAAATGTTGACGAATGTCGAAAAGAAGTATAAAATAGATAGTAGTAGAAAAAATGTTATATTTTTCTTGCTATAATTTGTTGAAAAAAACAAATAATAAAATTAGAGTCTAAAGAAGAAAGGGAGAATACTATGAAAAAATCAATGAAGTATGTAACAATTTCAATAGTTATGATCTTTGCAGTTTTATTTTTTACAATGACAAGAGCAAATGCTAATGGAATTAACTTAAGACCAACTAATACTAATGGTAATAATGTTAATACTGCTAACACTAATAACACAAACACAAATACTGCTCGTCCTGTAAACAATGCTGAGGAAAAAGAAAATGTTCTAAAAGTGAACGAAATTAATGATGCAGAAAAAGACTTACCACAAACAGGAGAGACAGATGTTTATATTGTAGCAGGAATAGCTGTAATAGCAATATCAGTAGGTGCATTTGCATTTATTAAATCAAGAAAATATGATATATAAAAGATATAAAATAAAAAATAAAGTTGCAACTAAAAAAGAGCGTCTAAAAAAAATAGGCGTTCTTTTAATTTTTAGTAGGAAAAAATAGCTAAAAAACTTTAAATTAAATGTTTACAAAACAAATATATAGTGTTACAATGTGTCGAGAAATAAAATATATTAGAGGTGAAATAATGAGTACACATAATAACGCAAAAAGAATGAGAGAACCAGAAAAGAATTATTCAAAAAATAATAAGGAGAATAAGCCTAAAAAGAAAAGAAAAGGACTAAAAATCTTTTTAATAGTCTTAATAATTATTGTTGTAATAATAGCTGCAATACTAGCAGCAGGATACACATTTATAGCTAGTAAACTTGGTGAAATGAACCAAGAGGAAATAGATATAAATGCAATTAGTATAGATGATGCTGTCGCAGATGAATTAAGTGACTATAGAAATATAGCTTTATTTGGAATAGACTCAAGAGCAGATGATTACGGAAGAGGCAATAGAAGTGATTGTATCATAATTGCATCTATAAATAAAAAAACAAGTGAAGTAAAACTAGTTTCGGTATATAGAGATACTTATTTAAAATTAACAGGAAGAAACTTAGATAAAGTAACACACGCATATTCATATGGTGGCGCAGAACTTGCAGTAAGTACATTAAATGCAAATTTAGATCTTAACATACAAGAGTATGTAACTGTAAACTTTGATGCAGTAGTAGATGCTGTTGATGCATTAGGTGGAATTAGAATAGAAGTAGATAGCTCAGAAGTAAAATATATAAATAGTTATATAGATGAAAATAATAGAGTAACAGGACATAACTCAAGTCATATTACTACTGCAGGAACATACAATTTAGATGGAGTTCAAGCTTTAGCATATTCAAGAATTCGTTATACAGCAGGAGGAGACTTAAAAAGAGCAGAAAGAATGAGAGAAGTACTAGAGGCTATGGTCAATAAAGCAAAAACTCTAAGTATGAGTCAACTACTAAATGTTGTTAATATTATGCTTCCAAAAATATCAACAAATATGGATAGCAATGATATTATAGGTTTAGCACCAACTCTTCTAGAGATGAATATTGGTGAAAGCAATGGATGGCCAGTAGAAAATAAAGGCGCTACAATTGGAGGAGTATATTATGGTGTGCCAATTAATCTAGAGGAAAATGTAAAAGCATTACATGAAGAACTATTTGGACAAACAGAATATACGCCATCAGAAACAGTACAAGAAATTAGTGATGAAATAATAAATAAAACAGGAATACAATAATATTTGATAAACTATTAAGCAGGGGGGATAATAGTGATGTCTGACAACGAAGCTATATTGCTTAAAAATGAAGACGAAGAAGAAATAAAGCCGATTATAGTAAGAAAACAAAAACAAAATATTACTTTTAGATTTGCAAAAAGAACAATAGACATAATAGCAGGTTTAGTAGGAACAATTTTGTTAATTCCTATTACGATATTAGTGTGGTTGGTTAGAATCATTAAAAAAGAAAATAACGGTCCATTATTCTTTGAACAGCTTAGAATCGGAAAAAATGGAAAACAATTTAGAATGTATAAATATAGATCTATGTGTATGAATGCGGATGAAACACTAAAAAAATATTTAGAAGAAAATGAGGATGCAAGAAAAGAATATAAGAAATACAAAAAATTAAAAAATGATCCAAGAATAACAAAAGTTGGATGCTTTTTAAGAAAAACAAGTTTAGATGAATTTCCGCAATTTCTAAACGTTTTAAAGGGCGACATGAGCCTGGTGGGACCAAGACCATATCTTCCAAGAGAACAAAAAGATATGGGCGAGTACTATTCAGCAATTATAAAAGTAAAACCAGGGATAACAGGACCTTGGCAAGTTAGAGGAAGAAATAAACTTGAATTTGAAGATAGATTGAAATTAGATTTAGAATATGTAAATAATATGTCTATAAAAGAAGATATTAAAATGGTATGGAAAACTCTAACAAAAGTTGTAAAAAAGGATGGAGCAATATAAATGAAAATACTTATGGTAAATAAGTTTCATTACTTAAAAGGTGGAAGCGAAAAATATTATTTTGATTTAGCTAATTTATTAAAAGAAAATGGACATGAAGTTGCCTTTTTTTCTATGCAGGATGATAAAAATATAGAAACAGGTTGTAAAGAATATTTTGTAGAAAATTCAGATATGAATAGCAAAAATCCTTTTAAAGCATTAGATGTTATTTATTCTAAAAATAATGAAAAGATAATGGAAAAAGCATTGGATGATTTTAAACCAGATGTAGTCCATTTGAACAATTTTCAAAGACAACTTTCTGCTTCAATTATAAAACCAATAAAAAAGAGAAATATTCCTATTGTATTTACAGCACATGACCTACAAGCAATTTGTCCTTCAATTGTTATGTTAGATAATAATAAGGATATTTGTGAAAAATGCATGCGTGGAAAGTATTCTAATTGTATAAAGAATAATTGTATAAAAGGTTCAAAATTAAAAAGTGTGCTTGGTGCAATAGAAGGAAAATATTATAGAAAAAACAAAATTTATATAGATAAAATTAATAAAATAATAACTCCAAGTGATTTTTATAAATTAAAATTAATAGAGGATGGAATACCAAAAGAAAATATAGAATCAATACATAATTTTATTAATTTAGAAAATTATAATGTAAAAGTTGAAGATGAAGGGTATGCCTTATATTTTGGTAGACTAATAAAAGAAAAAGGGATTTTTACGTTGCTAAATGCATTTAAAAAAATAAAAGATAAAAAACTATTTATAGCTGGTGATGGCCCTGACTTGGAAAAAATAAAAGAGTATATCAATGAAAATTCAATGAATAATATAGAATTGTTAGGATTTCTAAATGCAGAGCAGGTGAAAGAATATGTTAGAAAATCTAGATTTGTAGTAGTGCCATCTGTGTGGTATGAAAATTGCCCATATTCAATTTTAGAAACATTAGCTATGGGAAAACCAATTATAGGTTCTAATTTAGGAGGAATACCAGAACTAGTAAGGAATAACAAGAATGGATTAATTTACAAATATAATAACGTGGACGAACTAGCAGAAAAAATGAATAATTTATTTGAAGACAAGAATTTAGCAGATGAGTTGGGAAAAGGAGCTAAAAAAATTGCTGAAGAAGAATTTTCAAAAGAAAGATATTATACAGAAATAATGAACATTTATGAAGGAGTAATTAAAAATGGCAAATAAAAAATTAAATGGAACAGTTATAGTAACTTATAGATGCAATGCTAGATGTAATATGTGCAGTAGATTTAAAAGGCCATCAAAGCCAGATGAAGAAATTAGCATAGAGACAATAAAAAAACTTCCACAAATGTATTTTACAAATATTACAGGTGGAGAACCATTTATAAGAGAAGATTTAAAAGATATAGTTAGAGAATTATATAAAAAATCTGATAGAATAGTAATTTCAACAAATGGATTTTTTACAGATAGAATTATAGATTTATGTAAAGAATTTCCTAATGTAGGAATAAGAATATCAATCGAAGGATTAGAGGAAACTAATAATAAAATAAGAGGCTTAGATGATGGATTTAATAGAGGTTATTCAACTCTTAAAAAGTTAGTGGAAATGAAACATCCAGACGTTGGTTTTGGAATGACAGTACAAGATGCTAATGCTAAAGACCTAGTTCCTCTTTATAAACTTTCAGATGAGCTTAATATGGAATTTGCAACAGCATCATTACATAATTCTTTTTATTTTGTAGAAAACAAAAACATAATACATGATAGATTAATGGTTGCTGAAGAGTTTGAAAAATTAATAAATGAATTATTAAATTCAAACCAACCAAAAAAATGGTTTAGAGCATATTTTAATCATGGATTAATTAACTACATATTTGGACAAAAAAGATTACTTCCTTGTGACATGGCTTTTGATACATTTTTTATAGATCCATATGGTGATGTAATGCCATGTAATGGAACAAAGGAAAAGGAAGTAATGGGAAACCTTAATGAACAAACCTGGGACGAGTTATGGAATAGTGAGCAGGCAGAAAAAGTTAGAAATAAAGTAAGACATTGTGATAGAGGGTGTTGGATGATAGGTTCAGTATCACCTGCAATGCATAAATATATTTGGAAACCTACTTGGTGGGTTATTAGACATAAGTTCTTTAGATTTTTCAAAAAGAAAAAATATTCTATGTATGAGAACAAAATAGTACAAGA
>CALXVF010000055.1 GCA_944391895.1 uncultured Clostridia bacterium | reverse complement strand
CCTATACGATAAAAGCATTTTATGAGGTGAAATATGGATAAACATATAGAAGTTAGTATGCTATGGCAAATATATGGTAAATTATTAACAGAAAAACAATACAATGTTTTAAATGATTACTATAATAATGACCTATCATTATCTGAAATAGCAGAAAATTACAATATTTCAAGACAAGGTGTAAGAGATATCATAATGAAAGGAGAAGGAAAACTTTTCGAATACGAAGAAAAGCTAGCAATCATGAAAAAATCAAAAATGCAAGAAGAACAAATACAAATAATATTGTCCCAATTAAGTGAAATCAAAGATAGTTCATCAGATAAGAAAATTGAGAAAATATTAAATGAAGTACAAAAAGAACTTAGCGTTTTAGCATAAGAAAAGGAGGACCTTAACTAATGGCTTTTGAAGGTTTATCAGAAAAGCTACAAGCTTTTACAAAAAAATTAAGAGGAAAAGCGAGAATAAACGAATCGGAACTAAATGAAATGTTAAGAGAAGTAAAACTTGCATTATTAGAGGCCGATGTAAACTATAAAGTAGTAAAAGAATTTATAAATTCAATACATGATAAAGCATTAGGTCAAGACGTACTAAAATCCTTAACTCCAGGACAACAAGTAGTAAAAATAGTTAAAGATGAGCTTGTAGAACTATTAGGTGGAACAGATAGTAAAATAGCTTTTACACCAAACCCACCAACAGTTATAATGTTAGTAGGACTTCAAGGTTCAGGAAAAACAACAACAGCAGGAAAACTTGCAAACCTTTTGAGAAAGCAAGGAAAAAGTCCATTGTTAGTAGCATGTGATGTGTATAGACCAGCAGCAATCAAGCAACTTCAAGTTGTAGGAGCACAGTTAAATATACCAGTATATGCTAATGAAAATGAGAAAAATGTTGTAAAAATTGCAAAACAAGCAAAAGAAATAGCAATTAGTAAATTAAACGATGTAGTTATATTAGATACGGCAGGAAGACTTCAAATAGATGAAACACTAATGCAAGAATTAAAAGATATAAAATCTAATATAAAACCTCATGAAATACTACTAGTAGTAGATGCAATGACAGGTCAAGAGGCAGTAAATATTGCAGAAAAATTTAATGAAGACCTAGGAATTGATGGAGTAGTACTTACTAAGTTAGATGGAGACATGCGTGGTGGTGCAGCAATTTCAGTAAAGAAAGTTACAGGAAAGCCTATCAAGTTTGCAGGAACTGGTGAAAAACTAAATGAAATAGAAGAATTTCATCCAGATAGAATGGCATCAAGAATACTTGGTATGGGAGATGTACTATCAATAATAGAACAAGCAGAAGTAGCTTTTGATAAAGAAGAAGCTGAAAAACTAGAAAAAAAGCTAAGAAAAAATAAAGATTTAGATTTAAATGATTATTTAGCACAACTAAAACAAGTTAAGAAAATGGGTTCATTCTCATCAATATTAAAAATGATACCGGGTATGAGTAAATACAACATAAATGTAGATGATAAAGAATTTTCAAGAATAGAAGCTATCATAAGTTCTATGACAAATGAAGAAAGAGAAAATCCAAAACTTTTAAATGCGTCAAGAAGAATAAGAATTGCAAAAGGTAGTGGAACAGAAGTTCAAGACATCAATAAATTTATGAAATCATTTGAAGTAACACAAAGCATGATGAAAAAAATGCGAAGTGGAAATTTAGATCCAAGAATGAAAAAAATGATGAAAAGTATGAACTTAGACAAGATGTCAGAAGAAGATTTAAAAGAACTAGAAAAGAAATTTGATAAATAAGATATTAAGTTTTAAAATTTAATATAGATACAACTTTTTAGGGAGGTGAAATTATGGTAAAAATAAGATTACAAAGAGTAGGAGCAAAAAAAGCACCTTTTTATCACATTGTAGTAGCTGATTCAAGAGTTTCTAGAGATGGAAAAATAATAGAACAAATAGGAACATATGACCCAATGACAAATCCATCTACAATTGTTTTAGACAAAGAAAAAACAGAAAAATGGATAAAAAATGGAGCAAAACCAACAGATACTGTAAAAGCTCTAATTGCTAAAGCAAAATAAGGAGAATTTATATGGAAGAAGTATTGAGAAATATACTAGAAAGTCTAGTAGATAACAAAAAAGCGATATCTATAAAAGTAAGACAAGAGGATGGAAAAGATATTTATACAGTCAAAGTTGCACCAGAAGATGGAGGAAAAATAATTGGTAGACAAGGGAAAATTGCCAAAGCTATCAAAACTTTATCTAAAGCTTTAGGGGCAAAAGAAGGAAGAAGAGTAGAAATAGAATTTCCTTAATTAATTCGGAGGAAGTATGCAAGATAAATTTGAAATTGGCAAAATTGTAAATACATTTGGAATAAAGGGAGAAGTAAAAGTAGTACCTTATACAGATGATATTGAACAATTTAAGAAAATAAAAAAAGTATATATAAATAACGAAGCAAAGGAAATAGAAAGTTCAAAATATCATAAAAATACTATAATTCTAAAAATTAAAGGAATAGATAGTATGAATGATGCTGAAAACTTAAGAAATTGTGTAATAAGTGTGGAAAGAACTAATAAAAAATTACCAGAAAATACATACTATATTACAGATTTAATAGGATTAGAGGTATACTCTGATGAAAATAATTTGCTAGGAATAGTAAAAGATATATATAATACAGGTGCCAATGATATATATAGTGTAGAAACTCCAGAAGGAAAAGAAATATTACTTCCAGCTATAAAAGAAGTAATAAAACAAGTAGATATTGAAAATAAAAAAATAATAGTTCACATATTGAAAGGATTAATATAATGAAATTTACAATACTTACACTCTTTCCAGAAATGTTTGAAACACTGAAATACAGCATAATAGAAAGAGCAAGTAAAAAAGATTTAATAAATATTAATTTAGTAAATATAAGAGACTTTTCAAAGGATAAGCATAAACATGTAGACGATACTCCATATGGTGGAGGAGCCGGAATGGTAATGAGACCAGATGTTGTATATGATGCATATAATTCTGTAAAAGATGAAAATGCAAAAGTTATATACTTATCTCCAAAAGGAAAAGTACTAAATCAAAATAAAGTTAAAGAACTTTCAAAAGAAGACCATTTAATTTTATTGTGTGGACATTATGAAGGAATAGACCAAAGAGTATTAGACGAAATTGTAGATGAAGAAATTTCAATAGGAGACTATGTACTGACCCGGTGGAGAATTACCAGCAATGGTAATTGTAGACAGCGTAAGTAGATATGTAGACGGAGTATTAAGTGAAGATTCTATAAAAGAAGAATCATTTAGTAACAATTTATTGGAATATCCTCAATATACCAGACCAGAAGTATTTAATGGTAAAAAAGTACCAGAAGTTTTAACTTCGGGTAATCACAAAGAAATTAATAAGTGGAGACAAGAACAATCTCTAGTTATAACATATTTAAAAAGACCAGAACTTTTAAGCGAAGAAGAAAGAAATCTGGCAAAAGAATTATTAAAATAAAATTTTATGAAAGGAGAAAAAATCATGGACATTATAAAATCAATAGAACATGAACAACTAAAAAGTAAAGTTCCAGATATTCGTGTTGGTAATACTGTAAGAGTACACCAAAGAATAAAAGAAGGAAACAGACAAAGAATACAAGTCTTTGAAGGAATAGTTATTAAAAAGCAAAATGGTGGATTAAATGAAACATTCACAGTAAGAAGAGTAGCATATGGAGTAGGAGTAGAAAAAACATTCTTATTAAACTCTCCATTAGTAGAGAAAGTAGAAACAGTAAGAGTAGGTAAGGCAAGAAGAGCTAAACTATATTACTTAAGAGATAGAGTAGGTAAAGCTGCTAAGACAAAAGAAGATATTGGAACAAGAATTGAAAACAATGAAATAGTTGTTAAAGAAGAAATGCCAGCAGAAGAACCTGTAAAAGAAGAAGTAGTAGAAGCTACAGCTGAAAATACTGCTGAAGAAGTAAAAAATGAAAACTAAAAAATCTATTGACAAATAAGAACAAACGTTCTATAATATTCTTGGTGATATTATGGAACGTTTGATTTTTCATATAGATGTAAACAATGCATTTTTATCATGGACAGCAGTAGAAATGTTAAAAAATGGAACAAAGATAGATATAAGAACAATTCCAGCAATAATAGGAGGAGACGAAAGTAAAAGGCATGGGGTAGTGCTTGCAAAAAGTAATGTAGCAAAGCAATTTGGAATAAAAACAGGCGAACCAATATATTTTGCAAGACAAAAATGTCCACAAATAAAAGTATTTGAATCGAATCATAAAATGTATAGAGAATATTCAGATAAGCTATATAAATTATTTCAAGAATATACAGATAAAATAGAAAGATTTTCAATAGACGAATGTTTTCTAGATATGACAAACTTTATCGGTAAAAATGAAAATCCAATAAATATAGCAAAAGAAATTTCAAATAGAGTAAAAAGTGAACTTGAATTTACTGTAAATATAGGAATTGCAAGAAATAAACTGTTAGCAAAAATGGCTTCAGATTTTGAAAAGCCCGACAAAATTCATACACTATGGAATGAAGAAATACCGTCAAAAATGTGGCCACTTAAAGTAAATGAACTTTTAATGGTAGGAAGAAAAAGTATACCAAAACTAGAAAAAATGGGCATAAAAACAATAGGGGATTTAGCTCATTCAGATAAAGAAAAAATGTATAAAGTATTTGGTAAATTTGGAAAAATGATATGGGAATATGCAAATGGAATAGATGATTCAGAAGTAAATTATACCAAAGAAAAACCAAAAGGAATAGGTAACTCAATTACACTTCCAGTTGATTATAACAATATTGATGAAATTAATAAAATATTATTAAAATTAACGGAGCAAGTAACGTATAGGCTTAGAAAAGAAAAAATGCTTGCAAATGTTGTAAATGTACAACTAAAAGATAAAGATTTCAGGGTATATTCACATCAAAGAAAAATGGATTCACCTACATCAAGTACAAAAATAATATATAACGAAGTAAAAAAGTTAGCTAATGAATTATATAAAAAAGGAACTTTAATTAGATTAGTTGGAGTAAGGGTAGATAATTTAATAGATGAAAAAGATAAACAAATATCATTATTTGAAGATGAACAAAATGAAAAACAAGAAAAAATTGATAATGCTTTGGATAAACTAAAAGATAAATACGGGTATAACTTTATTAAAAGAGCAACAGATATAAATAGTAGAAAAAGCAAATAATAACTCGTATAAGTAGTAGATTTTATTTAAAGATAACAAAAACTCTATTATATACAAAAGATAATATATATTTTAGAATTCAAGGGGAGCGAATTGCGTAAGCATGAGTGAGCCGTACGGTGCGTCCCCGCACCGGAAATTATAAAATATATATTATCTTTTGTATATAAATATTTAATTTTTTTATCTTATAAAAAATGAACTTTAAGGAAAATTCCCTAAAGTTCGCTTGTCTTAAAATTTATTTCTTTTTATATAACTATAACTTCCAATTCCAATCGCACCGATTATTGCAACAGCACCAATTATAGCTAGGCCTGTGTAAATTCCTGTTTGAGGAATAGGGTCTTTAGGTAATACATCTAAAGCTACAACAGGAGAATCATCATTTTCTGCTGAACCTGGTGTACCATTTTCATCATAAGTTATTTCAACATTTTCGTTAGTTGGTAAATTGATTCCAACAATTTCAGTATTAAATTGATCTTTTAAAGATAATCTATAAGAAAATGTTGCTTCTTCTCCAGCTTTTAATGAAGGAATAGTCCAAGTTATAGAATTATCATCAGGATTTACTTCAGCTGTAACACTACCCATACTAGCATCAGTAAGTTCAGCATACTCAAAATTATCAATTATATTTTGAGGAAAGTAATCTTTAATAACAATATTTTCTAAAGTATAACTTTCTTGAATAAGGTTATCATATATTTGGTTTGCAACAGTATCTTCAACATCATTATCACTTACATAATATACGCTACCTGCTGTTGGGTCTACTGATGTTCCAAAAATTCTCTCTGCAACTTGTCTATAAGTTGGTTTTGGTTCTTCCTTAGAAGCTTCAATTTCTTCATTACTCATCGAAATAAGCATAGAAATTAAATTAACACCTTTTTCATTTAATTCAAGAATCTTATTTTTGGTAGGTACTATTGTTGCATCTGAATAAGTGTCCATAGTAACACCTCTTGCAGTATTAGGTATAGCGTCTGTTAATGTAATTATATATTTTTCTGCATCGGCATTTGTAGATTTTTCTAATAAAGAATATGCAGCATCTAAGCCAACTTCAACATTTGTTCTAGGACCCATAACATCTGTAGATACTGTATTTAAAGCATTAGTTATAGCAGTAGGGTCACTTGTTAATGAATCTGTTATAATTTTAGCATCCAAATCTGTTCCTTCGATTGTATAACCATCATCATTAGTTTCAGTACTTGTAGCAAATTCTACAATACCAATTTGAATATTTGGGTTTGCTTTTAACAATTTATCAATTAAAGTTTGAGCAGAACGAAGAACGGCTTCTTTTCTAGTCATCATTTCGCCATTTATATCTACTTGATTAGTAGACATACTTCTTGAAGCGTCAATAAGTAGAACAATATTAGCATCTTTATTTTCAAGAGCTTTAGCATTATTACGTACTGTAAGACCTATGTCAATAGTTTTTTCCTCAGTATTACATTCTATTAATTTCTTTTCAAATTCTCCATATTGACCAAAACTAATGTGATTAACGGTATCTTCAACTAATGTCATAGTTGCATCAGCTTTGTTTGTAAGCTTTGCATCATTATTAGCAGTATTTCCAGTTGCAAAAGACATTGAACAAGTTAGTAAAAGTACTAAAACAATAGTAAATAATATACTAAAAACTTTTTTCATAATTTTTCTCCTTTTCTTACTTTATATAGTTTATACAAAAATATTAAATTAATACTTTCTACATTATATTATACAAAAAAATAAAAAACAACATTTTTCGATAAAAAAATAGCTACACAAAAAAATTTTTTTATGATAAAATGCAATAAAAAAATAAGGAGCAAAATTATGTCAGAAATAATTGATGGAAAAAATCTTGCAAAAGAAATAAGAGAAGGACTAAAAATAGAAGCATATAAGCTAAGAAATAATGGGATAGTACCACATTTAGCAGTTATAATGGTTGGAGATAATGATGCCTCAAAAGTATATGTTAGAAATAAGAGCAGAGCTTGTGAAGAAATAGGAATAGAGTTTAAAGAATATTTACTTCCAAGTACAACTAAACAAACAGAATTAATAGAATTAATTCAAAAATTAAATAATGATAAAAATATAAATGGAATCTTACTACAAAGTCCAATTCCAAAACCATTAAATATTCAACAAGCATTTAATACAATATTACCTGAAAAAGATGTGGATGGATTTAATCCATATAATGTGGGAAATTTGTGCATAGGACAAGATGGATTTATTCCATGTACACCTCTTGGAATTATGAAAATGTTTGAAAAATACAATATAGATATTGATGGTAAGAAAGTGGCGATTATAGGAAGAAGTAATATTGTTGGAAAACCAGTGGCGCAATGTATGCTTTCAAAAAATGCCACTGTAACAATTTGTCATTCAAGAACAAAAGAACTAAAGAAAGAAGGTAAGGATGCAGATATAATAATAGCAGCA
>CALXVF010000054.1 GCA_944391895.1 uncultured Clostridia bacterium | reverse complement strand
TATTATTTAAAAATGGATGGAATACTAACAGTAAATTATGCATATAAGCAAAATGGAATAACAATGTATCCAGATTTAATAAAAGTAAAAATAGCATTAGATAATGGAGAAATATTGGGGTTAGAGTCTACAGGATATTTGAATTCACATAGAGAAACTAGAGAACTAGCAGAAGCAAAAATTACAGTAGAACAAGCAAGAGAAAAAGTAAATAAAAGACTCTCAGTTAGCTCATCAGGAATGGCAGTAATCCCTACTGAATGGAATACAGAAGTATTATGCTATGAGTTTAAAGGCAATACAGGAGAAAACGACTTCATTGTATATATTAATGCAGAAACAGGAGAAGAACAGGATATTCTTATGATTATAAATACACCTGATGGAACGTTAACAGAATAACCAATGGAGATGCCTTTTTTCAACCAATGGGGACGCCCCTTTTTGGTCGAGTTTCGACCAAAAGGGACACCCTTAAAAATGTTGATATATAGGCAAAATTAAAAAATTTTTATATTTTAAGTGAAAAAAGGGGCAGTTTTAAATGGAAAAACATTGAAAAATACTAATATTTTACTGCTTAAGCCTGTCCCTTTTGGCTGAAGTTCGACCAAAAAGGGGCGTCCCCTTTGGTCGAATTTTATTTTTTACTTGTAAAATGAATATACATAGCATATAATAAATAAAAAATATAAATTAACAGGTGGATATTAGGATATGCAAAAAAAAGTAAATGTAAAAGATATTTTAAGAGTGACAAATGGAAATTTAATATGTGGAAATAAGAATGAAGAGATAGAAAAGTTTGTTAGAGATTCAAGAGAGGTTCAAGAAGGAGATACATATATTGCCTTAAAGGGAGAAAAGTTTGACGGAAATGATTTTTACAAAGAAGCGATAGAAAATGGTGCAAAAGTTTGTATACTTAGCAAAAATGCAGAGATTACCGAAGATACTATTGAAAATAAAATTGCTACAATTATTGTGGTAGATGATACTTTGAAGGCACTACAAGAGATTGCTACATACAAAAGAAGTTTATATAATATACCCGTGATTGCAATTACTGGTAGTGTAGGAAAAACTAGTACAAAAGATTTAGTGGCTTCTGTTGTATCTCAAAAGTATAAAACGCTTAAAACTCAAGGCAACTACAATAATGAGATAGGGCTTCCACTTACAATTTTAAGATTGGCAGATGAAGAGGCTTTAGTTGTAGAGATGGGAATGAATCATTTTGGAGAGATTAGAAAATTAACTAACATTGCTAAGCCTACAATAGCGGTTATTACTAATATAGGTACAGCACATATTGGAAATTTAGGCTCAAGAGAGAACATTCTTAAAGCAAAGATGGAAATATTAGAAGGCTTACAAACTAACAAAATTGTAATCAATAATGATAATGATTTATTACACGAATGGGCATTAAAAAATAAAGAAAAATATGATATTTCTACTTATGGAATTGAAAATGATAGTGATATTATGGCTAAATATATAAAGGCATATGAAAATAAGAGTGAGTTTACAGTGGATGATACAAAAATTTCCGTTCCAGTAGGAGGAGAGCATTTTGTTTTAAATAGTCTTTGCGGTATTGCTGTAGGACAATTACTTGAAATTCCTATACAAAAAATAGCAACTGGAATTGCAAATCTTGAATTATCAAAAAAGAGAATGGAAATTACAAATTCTAATACAGGTGCAATATTAATAAATGATACGTATAATGCAAACTATGATTCTATGTCAGCTGCAATAAATTATTTGAAAAACATACAAAATAAAAGAAAAATTGCAGTTTTAGGAGATATGCTAGAATTAGGAGATTTTTCAAAGCAATTACATGAAAACGTAGGTAAGGAAGTAACGGAAAGCATAGATATATTGATAACAGTAGGTATGGAGTCTAAATATATTGCACAAATGGCTAAAGCAAAAGAAATTTTTGTATTTAACAATAATGAAGAAGCAATTAATAAACTAAAGCAAATTATATCTAAAGATGATGCTATTTTATTTAAAGCATCAAATGGTATGAAATTTAGTGAAATTGTTGAAGCTTTAAAGGCTTGTTAGGAGGCAAAATGAAAATAGGTGTTATTTATGGAGGAATGTCATCAGAGCATGAGGTTTCTATTATGTCAGGAAAAAATGTTTTAGATAATTTAAACAATAAAAAATATGATATATACCCTATATTTATTGACAAACAGGGAAAATGGTATATAAATAACAAAGAAATAAAAAATATAGTAGAAGAATTGAAGAAAATGGATGTAGTATTTCCTGTATTACACGGGTTATACGGTGAAGATGGAACGATTCAAGGAATGTTAGAACTTTTAAAAATACCATATGTAGGTTGTGATGTTCTTTCATCTAGCATATGTATGGATAAAGTCTATACTAAATGTATATTAGAAAAAGCCGATATTAGGCAAGCGAAGTATATATACATAAAAAATGAGAACATATACATAAATGAAGAATTTGAGGAAATAAAGTTAGAAAATGATGAAATTGTAAAAATGGTCCAAGAAAAGCTAAACTTTCCTGTATTTGTAAAACCTTCAAACTCGGGATCATCAGTCGGTGTAACAAAGGCAGAAAACGGACCAGAATTGATTTCAGCAATTGAGGAGGCTTCAATTTATGATAAAAAGGTTTTGATAGAAGAAGCCATAGAGGGAAAAGAAGTAGAATGTGCAGTTTTAGGAAATGATGCACCTGAAGCTTCAACTGTTGGAGAAATATTAGCAGCAGATAAATTCTACTCATATGATGCGAAATATAATAATGCAGAATCTAAAACAAAAATTCCAGCAGATTTATCTGAAGATAAGATAAATGAAATCAGAAGGCTGGCAGTAAAGGCTTTTAAAGCTACTGATTGTAAAGGCTTAGCAAGAGTTGACTTCTTTGTTCAAAAAGATACACAAAATGTATATCTTAATGAATTAAATACAATGCCAGGTTTTACTGAAATTAGTATGTATCCAAAATTATGGTGTTACATGGGACTAAAATATTCAGAATTATTAGATAAACTTATAGATTTAGCTATTAAGAGAGGAAATTAATGATAACAGATATTAAAAAATTAGATGAAGATTTAAGAGAAATATTGAGTGAAAAAAGATATCTACATAGTGTTGGTGTTATGAAAATGTGTGAGAAATTAGCGAATATTTATAATGCTGACATAGAGAAAGCAAAGTTAATAGGTCTTATGCATGATATGGCAAAAGAATTAACAAAAGATGAAATGCGCGATTATGTAGAGAAAAATAACATAGAATGTTCAGAACTAGAAAAATACTTAGGTGGAATTCTACATGGAAAAATAGCGGCAGATATGTGCAAAAAGAGGTATGACTTTGATGATGAAATGTGTGAGGCAATTGCCGTACATACAACTGGAAAAGAAAATATGACAATATTACAAAAAATACTATTTATATCGGACAAAATAGATGAAACTAGGGATTATGATGGGATAAAAGAGTTAAGAAACTTAGCTTTTCAAAACATAGATAAAGCAATAATAAAAAATGTAGAATCCACTATATTAATTAATATAGATAAGGGGAAAACCATTTTAGAAAAAAGTATAAAAACTAGAAATTATTTGCTTTTAACTAGTGAAATTTGAAAAATAATATGTTATAATAAAATTACCAGTTTTGTGGAGGATGTTAAATGAGTTTTAAGGATTACTATAAATTACTAGGATTAAAGACGAATAAAGTTTCAATAGATGAAATAAAAATAGCATATAGAGAGCAAGCAAAAAAATATCATCCAGATATGAATATCGGAGATTCTTACTCGGAAGAGAAATTTAAAGAGATAAATGAAGCTTATAAAGTGCTATCAGATAGTAAAGCAAGAAAGAAGTATGATAAAAGCTGGTACATATATACGGAGAGAAAGAAAAAAATAGAAGATAGAGAGTCAGAAGAAAAAAAGACTTTTAAAGAAAAACTACTTTCTATTTTATTTGGAATAAATCCTATAAAGAAAAAGGAAGAAAAAGTTAAAAAAGCGCCTATAAAAGGTGAAAATATTGAAACCGAAATAGAAGTAAGTATAGTAGAAGCATTTAATGGGACTAAAAAAAAGTTAAAATTGCTAGCTGTTGATGGAAAGACTAGAACATTTTCGTTAGATATTCCAGCAGGTATCCAAAATAATGATAAAATTAGGTTTGTTGGTCAAGGCAAACCTGGAAAAAATGGCGGGAAAAATGGGGACTTGCTAGTAAAAATATTTATAAAAGATACTAAGGAATTTAAGCTAAACGGAGCAGACATATACAAAGAACTTAGTATAACTCCATGGGAAGCTGCATTAGGAACAAAAACTACAATACAAAGCATAGATGGAAATATTTCTTTAATTATTCCTAGAGGAACTCAAAGTGGGGAAAAGTTTGTTATTAAAGATAAAGGCTATAAATTAGGAAGGGGTATGAGAGGAAATTTCTATGTTATTATTAGAATTGTGGTTCCTAAGACATTAACAAAACAAGAAGAAGAATTATATATTAAGCTAAGGAATTTACAAACAAAAGTATCAAAAGAAGTAGTAAATAAATAAAAACTGCTCGAGGTTGACATATTATAGAAAATATTATATAATTAAAAGGTCAACTAAAGAGAAGTTTTAGAAAGAGGTGCTAAGATGGCTGAGGAATTTCAAGGTAAATATTTTAGTATAACTGACCCACAAGGGGTTAACACAGTTATATATAGAATTAATAAAACTGCCAAGGAATTACAAAAACAGTATCCTAAATATACTGTTGAAAGATTAGTGTACTCTGAAGAAATGAACGGGAATATGAAGAAAAAAACATTCTTTGTAGATTATCCAGAACCAGAGGGTGAGGATTTAGTAATATTATCTTTTGGACAAGAAAAAGTAGTTGTAAATACAGGAATTCTAAAAGATGATAGACTAAAAATTTCAAAAAGACCAATTCCGGTTCAATTTAACACTATTTATTCAGAGACTCCAATAGAATATAAAGAGTTTAATTATACACCAAATTTACAAAGGCCAATGACAATTATAGATCCAGAAACAACAGAGGAAGTAAAGCCAAGATTGTACATAGATAATCAAACAAATGAAATTAAGGGAAAGTGTAAGTTAAAACCATACAAATCTTATTTCACATTTGAAATAAGGTCATAAAAGGAGGATGTACTAGTGAGTGATATAAAAATAAGTGCTTCAATGATAAATATAAGAGATAAGGGAGAAAAAGGAAGATACGGAATAGAAGGTAATGCTGATGTTGACAAAGTATTTTCAGAAGGAGACGTACTAGAAATAAAAGTATGGGATTCTAAAGAAAGACCTATGATTATATCAGATGAACACAAAAAGAAAATTCATGAAAATTTTATGAGAAGATTCACAAGACATGCATTAAATATCAGAGAAAATATGAAAGACAGTAGAGAAGATATATCAAAATAAAACAAATGAGAAGGGATTGCTATGGAAAATAAATTTAGTGAATTCATAAAAAGAAATTTAAAATATATAATATTTGCATTAGTGGTGTGGATTATTGCGGAACTTTTCCTAATAGCACCGATTGCATATACTATAAGTGAGAGCTATGTTGATGGTAGATTTGATATAGCTCTTTTTATACAGGATTTTATATCAAATGTTGTGTCTTTAGAAGGTATTACAAAAGTATTTGATTCAAATGTAATAGGAACTTTTGGTTCATGGACATTAGGATTTACAATTTTCTTAGGAATAGCTTTTGGAATTGGAGCTTATAAAAATAGAAAGAAAACAAAATACCAAGATATAGAGCATGGTTCAAGTGACTGGTGTACAGGTGGAGAGCAATATAGAGTATTAAGTAAAAATTCTGGATTACTATTAGCACAAAATAATTATTTACCATTAAATAAAGTAGGAAATATAAATGTTCTTATTGTCGGTGGTTCAGGTTCTGGTAAATCATCAAGTTACACTATACCAAATGCTCACCAATTGTTAGGTTCATATATTTTTACAGACCCAAAAGGTGAAATTTATGATACTACAGCAGGATATTTAAAGGACCATGGATACGAAATAAAGTTACTAAACTTAGTTAATCCTACAAGCAGTGATAGCTATAACCCTCTTCAACATATTCAAAGTGAGATAGATGTAGATGTTATTGCTAATACTATTGTAAAAGGACAAAAAGCAGAAGGTAGTGCTTCAGACCCATATTGGGATAACATGGCAGAAATTTTACTAAAAGCATTAATATATTATTTGATAGCAGCAGCTCCTCCAGAAGAGCAAAACTTAGCTAGCTGTGCTGAACTTGTTAGAGCAGCAAATAATAATGGTGGAAGTAACTTACTTTCAGATTTAATGAGTAGACTGCCATATGACCATCCAGCAAGAATGAACTATAAATCTGTTGAAATAGCTTCAGACAAAACATATAGTTCTATACTTAGTACATTGCAATCAAAACTTGGTAAGTTCGATTCAAAAGATATAGCAGATGTTACATCAACAAATACTATAGATTTTGCAGATATCGCATCTAAAAAAACAGCTTTATACGTTGTATCTTCAGATACTCATACAGCTTATGATTTCTTACTTACAATTTTCTTTTCACAGATGATACAACAATTATATGATTTTGCAGATAAAAATGGTGGTAAATTACCTATAAAAACATTCTTTATATTGGACGAGTTTGCTAATATAGGTCAAATACCAGATTTTGATAAAAAGATATCAACCAGTAGAAGTAGAGGAATTTCATTTAGTGTTATTCTTCAGAACTTAGACCAATTAAAAGCTATATATGAAAAATCATATGAAACAATTATAGGTAACTGTGATACTCACGTATTCTTGGGAAGTAACTCATTTGCAACAGTTGAATACTTTTCAAAAGAATTAGGAGAAAAAACAATAAAACATAACAGTAAATCAATTAATAGAAATACATTAGATGTAAGTACAGGTTTTAGTGAATCAGACCAAATAATGGCTAGAGCATTAATGACACCTGATGAGTTAAGAAGAATGGATAATAACGAATGTATCATATTTGAAAAAGGTTTAAAACCAATTAAAGCTAAGAAGTTCTGGTATTACCAAACAAATATGATAAAAGATTTTAATAGTAAAAGAATTGATCATAATGATTTTGATTGTGGGGAAAGAGGAAATTGGAGAAAATATAATCCTTATGACCCATATACAGGAAATAAAACAGAAGAGAAAAAACAGGAAGATGTGCGAATTGATTCATTGGACGATTTATTTGAAGATACAAAAGTGGAAGAAAATGTACCTATTCAAAATAATCAGCCTATACAAAATATTCCACCTGTGCAAACAAATATGAATCCTCCTAGTTCAGCAGATTCGGCAGTGCTTCCGGGATTTGAGGATGATGTAGCTAAACAAATGCAAAATACATCTGAGGATGAGATAGATATTCAAAAAGAACTAGAAGCAAAATTCGATGAACTTTTTGGACCAATAAATAATAATAATGACCAATAAAAATGTTCTAACATAAAAGATTATTAAAAATATTATAATTGTATATTTTAAGTTTTTTGTCACTTGCTGTCGGAACGATTACTTTCCTCCAAACTGCGCGTGACTGCAAAATCTTAAAATATACATTTTTTATTGATAGATTTTTATAAAAAGTAAAATGTATATTCCAAGATTTTTTGTTTCTTGCTGTCGGGCATAAAGCCCTCCAAGCTGCGCGAAACTGCAAAATCTTGAATATACATTTTTATTTATGAATTTTAATAAAATTTGATTTTGACTGTATAGTCATGTGATTGATATATTTTTCTAT
>CALXVF010000053.1 GCA_944391895.1 uncultured Clostridia bacterium | reverse complement strand
CCTATTCCTTCTTGTTTCATTGCTTTGCAATATACTTGGTATTGTCCATCTCTTTCAAAAACCGAAACAGTACCTAGTATTACTACTTTCATACCATCTTTAGGCATAAATTGTAAATGAGGAGTATAACTTTTAAACATCACACACTTTATTAATGAGCTTTCATCTTTTAGCGTGAAATACATATGTCCTGAATAGTGAAGTTTAAAATTTGATATCTCCCCTTTAACATAGACATTATTAAGATATTCATCATTATCTATTTTATTTTTAATATATTTATTTAATTCTTGAACTGTAATTGGTTTTATTTCCATTATTTTATCCTTCTATGCCACTTTTTTTAACGACACTTGCAAGCACTCCATTTACAAAAGATTTGGAATTATCATCTCCATATTTTTTTGAAAGTTCTACAACTTCGTTTATTACTACTTTATATGGCAATTTTGAATAGACAATTTCAAAAATTCCTAGTTTTAGTAATGCTAAGTCTATTTTTGAAATTCTTTTCATATCCCAATCATCTTTTATATTTTCTGATATTAGAGCCTCTATTTTATCGTTTTCTTTATTAGTTCCTTCTATTATATTACTAATATATTTTATTGCTTCTTGGTCGTTTATTTCGTTTTCATCTAAGAATATTTTTACTTGCTCTTCTATATTTTTTTCTGTCATTATTTGCAAACTATATAATAGTTTGAAAGCTTCTTCTCTTGCCTCTGTTCTTTTCATATTCTCCCCTTACATTTTATCTATTATATTTCTTAGCTTTGTTTTTACCTTGTCTTTATTATGTTGAAAATAGTTTCCTGCCCATATTCCCATTCCAACAAGTACTATTCCTATAACTAGTCTGTACATATCTGTACATGCTATAATTAGTGCAACAATTCCTCCTAGAACTGCTCCCCAATAATTTGTCATAAATTTTTTAAAATCGTCCATTATCCGCACCTCCATTATTCTTCTGATGTGTTTTCTTTAGTTTCTTTTACTTTTTCTTCTGTGCGTTTTTGTTCTTCTCTTTCTACATCATTTACTTTTATATTAATTTCTTTTATTTCTAAGTCTGTAGCTTTTCTTACAGCATCTTTAATTTTGTTTTGTAATTTTGTAGATACTTCTTTGATAACTGTTTCTTTTTGTACATTTATTGTTAAGTCCACATACACTTCATTATTTTGATCTATATTTACATCTACTTCTGTTCCTTCAAGTTCTTTGAATTCATCCACTGTGCCATTAACTAAGTTTTTAATTGTTCCTTTTGTTATTAATAATTTTCCATTATCGTTTTGAAGTAGTATTCCATCATCATCTGATGAAGAACTATGTCTTTCCCAACTTGGGAAGAATAGACATTTTATTGCAAGTAATATTAATACTACTAATATTCCTATAGTTATATATGTAGCATTTTGTTCACTCGCAATTGCATTTATTGCAACAGTTATAATTCCTGTATCTATAAAGCCAAATAAAATCAAACATAATATGACTGAAAGTATAAATACTATGATTGAAAATATGGCTAGTCCTAATTTATCTAAAAATTTCATAATTTAACACCATCCTTCTAAGGACAAACCTTTTACTATTTCTTTTTTGTTTCTTTTTCTTCTTCTTTTACTTCTACTTTTTCTTCTTCTTTGTTTTCTAATTGAGCCATGCTAACACCTTGTACATGTACATTTACTTCTAGTACATTAAGTCCTGTCATGTTTTCAACAGATTTTTTTACTCTTTTTTGAATTTCAAATGCTACATCTGGAATTCTTGCTCCATATTCTACTATGATGTTTACATCAATTCTTGTTTCTTTATTGTCTAGTATTTCTACTTTTATTCCTTTGGCTAGGTTTTTCTTTCCACTTAGAACTTCTGAAATTCCTCCTGCAAATCCTCCTGCCATTTCTGCTACTCCTGATACTTCTGATGCTGCCATACCAGATATTACAGCTACTACATCATCAGAAATTTCTATGTTATTTTCTCCTTCATTTATTACTATTTCATCCTCTTCTTTTTTTACTACTTTCTTTTCTTCACTCATAATAAACCTCCTCTTATAGTTTATAGATATTATAAGTATATCAATATATACATAAATTTACAATAGTTATATGAAATTTTTTGGAATTCTATAGCGAACGTTTGCCAATACCTTGATTGTATAGAAATAACTTGATTTTTCCTATACAATCAAAAAGTACCACTAACTATGACACTTTTTTACATACTCAAAATTCGGAACCTCCAAGCACTACGCGGAAACTGTGGTAAGTAGTGCTATTGCCATCATAGATATGTGAATAGAACACGCCCGCATCGGAACCAATAATGTAATCACCTCCACGTCTAAAGAATGGAACGCTTAAGCATACAACGTAAGAATAATCATTGTTCCAGTTTCCACTTCCTGAATATACTTCTTTTGTTGCATCTCCTGTTTTTCCTATTTCATATATTTTTTCTCCTGAATTTGTATCTGTTCCATTTGTATATGCTGTTGCGTATGGTGTGCTTTGTCCGTTTGTACTTGCAAATGTATTTCCATAACTTAATGAACTTGAAGCATTATCAAATGCTGCTACATATTCCCAGCATCCGCCAGATAAATCATATATTCCATATATGTTTCCGGTAGTACTTGCTTTTTGGCCTTCGGGAGTATTGTATGCATATTTTGTTCCGCTTGAGCTTGCGTCTACACTTCCCCCACTGTTTCCAGTTGTATCTCTGTCATTATTTATATATATTTCATTTCCATTTCTTCCGTATTTACTGTGTGTTAAGTATGCCACTGCTCCCCATTCACTATTTTTCATCAAATGACTTTCTTTTGTTCTATCGTAATTATATCCATAATTATAAAATGTTCCTATTGTCTGGTCAGTTATTGAATCTGCATTTGGTATTATTTTCATATCACTTCCCGAACCTGATGTTTCATATTTTCCTACCCATATTCCTGCTAGGTCTCCTGACCAACCTCCTAAATCAAGATTTGTTTCAAATGCTGGATGTACTATATAACTTTTTCCTTCATATTCTACTGTTTCTATTCCTTCTTCTAATTTTAAATTATTTTGCAGTTCTCCTTGGTTATTTACCATTCCTCTTCCATCATAATATCCGGTTTCTACATCACTATTTTTATCTGCATAATATGTTATTCTATATGCGTACCTTGGTATCCATACAAAATAACTTCCTTTACTATCTTTTGCATTTGCCCAATGGCTATTTAAATTATCTTCCGTTCCTGAGGCGGCCACATAATCATACCAGCCGTCCGAATTATCTGCTTTTGCTGTACTTTCTGTTGTTCCATTCCATTTTACTGGAGTCATTCCTTGTAGTGATCCTTCTGGGGATAATGGCTTTTCTATTACTTTATTTTGTTGGTCTATCCATATTACTTCTATTCTTCCATAGTTTGTGCTAAACTCAACTGGTTCCTTCATTGTTCCCGTTATTTTGACTCCATTTACATATGCCGTTTTTCCTTCTAATATATCTTCCGGTTTTGCTGTTGCATCCGATGTATCCAGTACTTCCATTGTTCCTATTATTCCACCTATTTTCACTCCTTTTCTAATATAGCTAGCTAGCAAGTTAGAATTTGTATTTTCTCCTTGTAAATATTCACTTTTCTCTATTTCTCTATTTACTATGACATTTCGTATTATTATTGCACTTACTATAGCTACAACTAAAATTATTGCTATTAATATTATTGCTTTCTTTTTACTTTTCACTTTTCTATTTCCTTCCTTTTTAAGTTCTTTAGCACAAAAAAACTACGCCTTTTAGGTTCTTCTAAAAAGCATAGTTTTCTCTCTATGTTTACATAAGTTTATTTTATTAAATCCTACGATATATATATATATATATATACAGCCTCAAGGCTTTCATGTAATTTCATTTGGTGTTTTCCTCTCTATTTTTGTTATTTATATATAATTTTATATTTATACCATTTTTTAGTCAAGCATTTTTTTAAGTTTCTCATATTAAAATTTTATTTTTTCTTTACATCTCAATTTTTTAATGTTATACTGTGTGTAGAAATAAATACGAAAGAAGTGGATTTTATGTTAATGTCAGAAAGTCTTAAGATACAAAATAGCCCTATTTTAATAGATAAAGATAAAATTATTAATATTTTAGATAATGCAATTGAAAACAATCCTAGTTTAATTGTTGGAAAAACTTTAGATATCAATGATGAAGCAGAATTAGTTCCAGTTGTTGATAATTCTGAAGATACAGTTGAAACAAATTGTTTAGCTTTAACTGTAAAAAAAGATTATAACTTATCTATTGCAAAAAACGCATTCTTTAAAGGTATAAGAATGTCTTTCAAAGTAGCAGTTTCGACATTTTTCTTGAATGTAGCAAAAATATTTTTATAAAGTCTTACTTATACTCTAAAGTAAGACTTTATTTTTTGTATTATTTTATTTAATCTTCCTGTATATACTATAGCCAATGCTGTTTTGCTTTTCTCTTTATATAAGCTTATCATCTTTTTATCTAGTTTATTTGTCATATATGATTTAAATATTTCGCAATTATTATGCATATATCCATTTATTTCTACTTTTCCAGTAATCTGCATGAATTTATTTAATTTTTTAGATAGATTGTCTACATCTTCTACTGTATCTATAAGTTTAAGCATTTTTTCGAAATATGTTTTCATAATAATGTCTTGAGTTTCTATATATAAGCTTACTATTTCCTCTTGTTTCTTGTCGTTTTTGATTTCATTATTTAATTGTATTATATTGTCAAAATTATTTATTATTGATTGTGCATTTCCTTCAAAAGTATTAAAAAATAAATTTGAAAAATCTTGTTCATTTTTTATTACAGCTTTTACTAGTTCATTTTCTCCTAGTAGAGCAACTATTTGCTCAATTAAGTTTGTCATTATTGGGTAATATGAAGGACTTATTGTTTTTAAAACTAAATTATATTTTTTTACTAAACTTTGTTGTCTTTTTATTGCTTTTGATGAAATATATTGAACTGCTGCTTCATTCATTCCTAATCCTTTTATTGATAGTTCATTAAAATTGCATAGCCCAATTCTTTTTAACTTTCCATTTCTTTTTCTTAAATCTTGCAAATAATGTATGAATTCATGTATTATCGTATCTGTAATTTGATTTAAATTTATATCTTCTGAAAAATATATTTTACTATTTTCGTAAATATAATTTACATTTGAAATGTTTTTTTGAATCTTTGCATAAAACATAGGTGCCTGGTTTAATTTGTTTTGTATTTCATTTTTATCCTGCTCTAGTATTTTAAAAGACTCGACTAGTAAATCTGTAACTTTTTGTGCAACAGATTCTTTTTCTTCTTTTGTTAATTCTTGCTTTTCTTCTATTCCAAGCTTTTTTAGTTTCTTCTCTATCTTCAAAATTATCCTCCGCTTTTTATCATTATATTATAGTGTTTTTTAAATTTCAATTATTTTTTAATAAAAGCGTTTTTATAATTTTTTTATTTCTTCTTTACTAAGCCCTGTTGCTATTATTATTTCTTTGTTTGTCATTCCCATTTCCTTTAGTTTTTTGGCAATTTGTATTTGTTTTGATTTTTCTCCTTCTGCAATTCCAACTTTTTTGCCTTCTTCTATGCCAGCTTCTCTTGCTCCGGCCATTCCACTATCATAATTGTATTTTGCCATTAGTCTTGCTTCATATAGTTCTCTTTCTTTTGGGTCCATACTCATTTCATCTACTAATATTCCTGCTTTTTTTACTTCTTCATTCTTATCCTCTGCCATTTTGATTTTTTCCTCCTTTCCACTTATTAGCCACAACCATTGCTCTAGCTTTCCTTCGACTTCTGGATTTTTCTTTATGAATTTTGGCATCTCTATAAAATGCATTTCTAATTCTTCTGTTGCATTTCCATCTTCTACTTTGTATCCCATATCTACATATTCATTTGGTTTTATTTTTTCAAACTTCATATAGGCTACATGATAGTAACTTGCTTTTTATTCTATTAGCTCCTTTGGTATTTCGCTATTCCTCACTTCTAAATTTGTTATTTTTACTTCTAGTATAGCTTCTAATAAATCTTTTAGAATTCCTATTGTTCCCTCTTGAATAAATGTACGTTTGAATATGTAGTCATTTAATAAAGGTAATTTCTCTGGCTTTGCCATTTTTCCTCCTTTTATTCTAACAAATTGTTTACGTTTTTTCAACAACTTATTGAAATTATTTTTTATTTATGAATTTAGCTTTTTATTTAATTACCTTTACTTTTTATATTGATTTAAGACTTTTGACATATTTTTTTTTATTTCACTTTTTGCCTTAATTTTTTAAACAATCACATAAAAAACTAGTAGGAATTTTATCCTACTAGTCTTTTATTATTCTGCTACACCTTTAACTCTATAAGAAATATGTAAGTCTGAATTTAATATTTGTGGATCTGTTATTGTCCAAGTAAATCCTTTTCCTGGTGTATATTTTATTCCATTTCTTCCTTGAATTAATTCTTCCACAGTATATGTTGTTTCATTTCCTGTATTTCCTATTATTACAGTAATATCACTTATAATTTCTCTTGCCTCTGGCACTTCTATTGTTAGAGGTGTATCCTTAGCATCATACATATATTCTGAAGTTGTATGTTCACTTAAAATGTCATTAAATGTTTTATCTAGGTCTGATGTTTCAATGTATTCTCCTGAACTTGAAATATTATTTAATAAATATTGAGCATAAGTTTTTTCATACATATACCAATATCTCCAACTACGATTATATCCATCAAAATAATTTCTTTCGCTTTGAGGTGGAGTTTTTTCAACATATTGTACTACACTCTTATCGTCTAATTTATCTACACCTAATCCTACTGCATATACTTCAACATTTTCTTTTGCTTTTAATTTTTTTGCTTGTTCTATAATTTGAGGTCTTAAATTATTTTTATATTCTCTTTCACTACCTGTATTAACATCAATGTATTCTATTCCTGATTGACCAGTATAGAATGTTGGTGCCCCATCTGTCAAGAATACAACTACTCTATTTCTATTTGTAGCATCCATATTATCTACAACACGATTTGTTTCTTCTAGAGCTTTATATATATTTGTTCCTCCATCTGCACCTAAATATTGAATTTTATATAATAGCTGTTGTTTTTGACGATATGTATATGTCGTTGTTCCCCAATTTACATCTGTATCATATGTTATAGCTGTAATTGTAGAATTTGTTTCTGTACTAAATACTTTATTTACAAGACTTGTCGCTGCATCTTTTAAATTTTGTAATCTAGTTTGCTCATTAGAACCTGGGTCTTTCATACTTCCTGATGTATCTAGTACTAGTACTATGTCTAATGCATTTACGGTTTCTGCTGTTGTAGTTACTCTAAGCTTTTTAACTACATCAGTTGTAGCATCGTCTTGTTTTGTATCATTTAAAATAGCTATATTTTTGATAACATCTTCTCCAACTGGTGTTCCTTTGTTTACAGTTACTTTAAATGTAATAGTTAATGTTCCTTTTGCTTGTAAAGTTCCACTGTATTTTATTTGTCTATTTGCTGAATCATATGTTGCATTTTGGCTTCCACCTATAGTAGCTATAGAATTATTTACATAAGTAACTTGTGTTGGAAGAGTATCTACTACATTTACTTCTTCTGCTTCAATATCTGATTCATTAGTTACAGTAATTGTATAAATAATTGTGTCTCCAATTTCTGCTTCATCTTCACTTTGACCAGGTATAATTGTACCATTTTCGTCTCTATCTAATACAGTTTTTGCAGTTTTAGATATTTTTAATTCTGGTTCTTTATACACAGTCTCTGTTTCGTCTGTAGGTTCTTCATTTACTTTTGCTT
>CALXVF010000052.1 GCA_944391895.1 uncultured Clostridia bacterium | reverse complement strand
GGTCTATCTATTTTATTTATTACAACTATTGGTTGTAAATTTAATGCTAATGATTTTTTCAAAACTTCTCTAGTTTGTGGCATTGGTCCATCAAATGCATCTACGACTAGTAAAACACCGTCAACAGTTTTTAAAACTCTTTCAACTTCTCCTTCAAAATCGGCATGTCCTGGTGTATCTACTATATTTATTTTTACATCATTGTACATAACAGATGTATTTTTTGATAGAATTGTAATTCCTCTTTCTTTTTCCAAGTCATTTGAGTCCATTACTCTTTCTGCGACTTGTTCATTGTCTCTAAATATATGACTTTGTTTTAAAAGTGCGTCTACTAATGTTGTTTTTCCATGGTCAACGTGTGCAATTATTGCTATATTTCTTATTTTTTCGTTATTCATTTTTTTACCTTCTCCTTCTATTTATAGTCTATCATTTACAGTATGATAGAGAATTGAAAGCCTACCCTCAATTCTCTTCTTTACTACTATACTCGTTGCTAGTTCCTTCTAGTTCTTTTACTGATAATTCTATTTTTTTGTTTTCTAAATCTAAATCTATAATTTTTGCATTTACTTCTTCGCCAATTTCTAATTTATCTTCTGGTTTTGAAATTCTTTGTTCACTTATTTGTGAAATATGAATTAGCCCTTCTATTCCTTTTTCTAATTCTGCAAATGCTCCAAAAGGCATAAATTTCTTTATTTTTACTCTTACAATGTCTCCTACTTTATATTCTGCCGTTTTCCAAGGATCTTCGCCTTTTCCATCATATGATAATTGCATTCTTTTATTTTCTTTATCCAATGTTTTTATTTTTACAATTACATTTTGCCCTTGTTTTAGTATGTCATTTGGATTAGCTCCTTTATCCCAAGACATTTCTGAAACATGTAATAGTCCTTGTACACCATCTATATCTATAAATGCTCCATATGAGCACACACTGCTTACTACGCCTTCATAGTCTTTCCCTACTTCTGCGGAATTCCAAAATTCGTCTTCTTTCTTTTTTCTTTCTTCATCTAGTATAATTTTTGCAGAACCAATAACTTTATGCTCTTTAGGATTGTACTCAATTATTTTAAATCTAATCTTGTCATCTTGATTTTCTAAAGATGTTTGATTTCCAGCCAATGATTTTGGAATAAATATTCTAATTCCTTTATAATCTACTACAAAACCCTTTTCATTTTTTTCTGTTACTTTTTCTTCGAATATTTCGTTATTATTTACTTTTTCTTCAAATTCTTTTCTTATTTGGCTTCTTCTTCTCTTTTTACATGATAGTAAAACATTGCCTTGTCCATCGTTTAATTTTACTACATCAGCAACAATTTTATCTCCGACTTTTAGCTGTTTTGATGGAATATCTTTTTCATCAAAAGAATATTCTTCTTTTGGTATAATTCCATCTGCTTTATAATTAAGGTCTACTATAATTTCTTCATTTTTAGTAATGCTAATTATAGTTCCTTCTACTACTTTTCCAAGTTTTTCATCTTTCATTGAATTATTAAGTAATTCTTCGAAAGAAATATTTTCGTCATTCATAAATTTATCTTTCCTCTTATAATATATTTATAATTTACATAATAAACATATTCTTTCCTTTAATCTTTTTTAACTTTTATATTATATATTAATCTTCTTTCTTTGTCAACATAATGATATCATTCATTACTTTATTACTTGCTTTATCTAGCCATTCTGAACCGTCTTTTTTAAACTCCTGTACATCAATAGGTTTTCCATAATTGAAAGTTACTTTTGTAAATGGTTTAAAACTTCCACTTATTCCTACTGGTATTATTTTCACTTTTGCTTTTTCTGCTAAGAATACTGCTCCATTTTTTACTTTAGCATTTTTTTCTAAACCTTTTCTTGTTCCTTCTGGAAAAATCCCTAATACTTCTTTATTTTTTAGCGCTTTTAAGCACATTTTTATTGAATTTATGTCACTTTTATCTCTTTTTACAGGTATTATATCAAATAAATGTCCTAAATATGATAATATTCTAAATCTATATAAATCTGCTTTAGCTATAAACCTTATTGGAAATTTATTACAAAGTATTAACCCTGCTGCATCTAAGTAATTCATATGATTTGCACAAATTATGTATCCTTCATCTTTTGGCAAATTTTCTAATCCGTTCATTTTAGGTCTGAATACTATTGTGTATAATCCCCCTAAAAATCCTTTTACAAATCCTCTACTAAATCTTTTCCATTTCGTATCTTTTGTCATTACATATCCATTTTCTATTTTTTTTATAAGTTTTTGCTTCTTTTTTATAACATCTGAAACCTTTTTTTCTACTTCTTTGATAGATAAATTTGTTGTATCAATGTATACTGCATCTTCTGCTTGTTTCAAAGCTCCTACTTTAGCATTTTTATCATTCTGGTCCCTAAATTCTATATTTTTCTTTACTTCTTCAAATGGAATATCAATACCTTTTTCCTGATTTTGCTTAAATCTTCTTTTCGCTCTTTCTTCTGAACTTGCATCCAAATAAATTTTTACTTCAGCATTTGGAAATACATTTGTTCCTATATCTCGTCCGTCAAGAATTACTTCTTTTCCTTCTGACATTCTTCTTTGAAGCTCTACCATGGCTGTTCTTACTTCTTGCAAATGAGATACCTGAGACACCATATTCGTAACATCTTCTTCTCTAATTTTTTTCGTTACTTCTTCACCATCAAGAAATACTTTTTCTCCTTCAAAATCTATTTTTATATTTTTTAGCATTTCTTTTATTTTTTCTGTTTCATTTAATTGAATATTTTCTTTAATCATTTTTAGAGTAACGCATCTATATGTTGCTCCTGTATCTAAATATTGAAAATTATATTTTTTAGCTATAAGTTCTGTTATTGTCCCCTTTCCTGTTCCAGATGGTCCATCAATTGCTACTATAAATGACATATTATTTTTCTCCTTCCATTAAATTTGGCAATGTTAATTTTTTTGCAATTATTTTCATTTCAACCACATTCATTGTAGTTTGCCTTTCTATTTCTCTAATACATTTATCTTTAAATTTTTTTAATTCTGTAACCAGGTTAAATCCATATTTAACTTCTGCTTCAACATAAATTGATGGCCCATTTTCCGTTTTAGTAACTCTTACTCTAAGTACGCTTGTAACAGAATTAGATTTTGAAGCTATATATTCAATTATTTGTCTAAATACAGTATCAGATATTGTATAATTTCCCATATAACTGAATGTTGGTCTTATTATTGATTTTTCAGATATATATGGTTTTTCTCCGCTACCTTTTGATTTAAATATTTGTAGTGGATCTAATAAAAAACCTGAGAAATCTTTTTTGATTTCAAATGTTGGAACAGGTATAACATGCTTTCCTTCTGTTGTTCTAATCCTTCTTGCATTATCTATTTCTTCTTCTGTTGCTACATCTGTTATATATATAGTTTTTTCAATCTTAGGTAATTCTAGGTTTTGAGCAATTTCTTCTACCATTTTATCTGATGTTCCTAATATTAAAACTGATTTTGGCTTTATTTTATTAAATGCTTTTACCATTTCTTTTCTTTGTTCTTCATTTTTAAATAAAGCTCTTCTTACGGTTTCTATCTTCGTTGGAGCCTTTTTTGCAGAACTTCCAGCTACGATATCATTATTTTTTACTAATATTCCATCATCAATTATATATTTGATATCATATTCTCCTGCAACCATCTGAGCTCTATAACTTTTTCCAGTTCCTGATGGTCCAACAAAAGCATATACTTTTATGTCTTTTTTCATAAGTCTTTTTATTTCCTTTCAATTAAACTTATTGCATACTGGTAACCTTGATATTTTGTATCAAATCTTTCATAACATAGCACTTCTATATCCCCGCCAAGTTCTTCTATAACAGCATTTAAAAGACTTTCGTCATTATCACTTACAACCCAAATTCTTCCTTTATAGTCTTTTAAATTATCTAACGTATATACAGTTTCTCCAAAAGCTTTGTATGCTTCTTCTACATTCCAGTTTAGTCTATCCCAGAAATATAATTTATTATCTGGAAAATTTACTCCAGAGACAAATCCACTACCATATCCACCTGCGGCATTATCTACAATGATTATATCATCATCTTCTATACTTGATTCCATAAAATCAATAGGTTTGCTATTGGATTCATCATAATTTATTTTTACTAGGCTAATATTCAAGATAGCTGACACTATCAAAATCATTATACATATTATATCAACTCGAGTTTTGTTATTATCTTTTGCCATTAGAACTGCAAGCACAAATAGGAAAACTCCTGTTATTGTAAGTAAATATCTTGCATATAATATTGGTGTTTTTAAAGATACTATGCCTACTGTCAAAAGTACTCCAAAATAAAGGATTAAAGCCATTTTAGCAACCTTTATTTCTTTTCTCTTTTTACAGAATAAGTATATCATATATATTGCTAAAATTGCACTAAAAGCATAAGAAATTATTTTATTAACATGTGCTGATGTTCCAAGATTTCCTGTGAATTGAAATTCAAACATTTCTAAGAAATTTGGAGCTCCAATCCAAAATCCATTTGATACACCCATGAATTGTCCTAATAATACCACAAGCCAAGGTAAGTATAATAGTATTTGAACAATTGCTGAAATTATACTTTTCTTTAAATTCTTACTGTATTTTATATATTTCACTTCATAATTTCTTTGTTTTATGTTGTTTACTAGGAAATATATAAATAATGCAATATTTATTAATCCTACTGCAACTAAGCTGTAATAATGAGTATATGCAGAAGCTAAACTGAATATTGAAAAGATTATCCAGTTTTTATTGCTTATACCACTTTTATATATTCTATATCCATAAAGAGCTGTTAAAAATACAAATAACATTGCCCATGTATACATTCTTATTTCTGATGCATATACAAGATTTACTGGCATAAATAGAATTAAAAATGAAAATAGAAATCCTACTTTACCTCCAAAATCTTTTCTTAAATGAGTATATCCCAAAATTGCTAAAATAATTAAAGGAACAGCAGAAAATAGTCTATATGCAAGTATACTTTGGTTGGTCAAAAGTCCTATTATTCTTAACATGAAATAGTATAAAATTGGATGTACATCATGGCTACCTATTGACCATATTTCTGCAAAACTATGATTTGCTATTCCAACAGAATAACTCTCGTCAAACCATAATCCTTCATGAAAAGATGGAAACAATATAAAAATACTTCCTAAAACAATAATTGCAATATGTAAATATTTTGTCCAATTAAATTTTGGTACTATCATTAGTTCTTTTGATTCGCTCTTTGTATTCTTCATTTTACCCTCCATATTACAGACTTTTAGCCCTTATTCTAAAATAAGGGCTAAATTTTTATTGTTGTTTAATTTCTTTATTTTCAACATCATTAATCTTAACATCTCTAACATGTTCAATTTTCTCCCATGTAGTATCTCTTTTGAATAAACATTTAAAGTTTATTACTAGCCAAGAACCTAGGAATATTGGATACATTAACAATCCTTTCCACATCTTTTTTATTGGCTTTTTATCTATTATCATAATAACTAGAGCCACAATAATTGGTAAGAAAAATGTTGGTATTACATATCTTAGTATATTCACAATAAAGTCGGCTGTTGTCATTCCTTGAAATAGATAACTTACTGCATTCAAAACTAGAAGTAATATTGTTATTATAAACATTGGTATACTTCCTAGCATGTATAAAAGTCCGTCAAAATTCATCAAAGTTTTGTTATTGATTGCTGATTTTGCTAATGGTTTAGTGTATTCTTGCAAGCATTGAATATGACCTATTGTCCATCTTGATCTTTGTGACCATGATGGTTTGAATTTTACTGGTTGTTCATCATATACGACTGCATCTGTTGCCCATCCTAATTTTTTACCTTGAATAATTCTTTTTAGTGAAAACTCAATATCTTCTGTTAGAGTATTTGTATTCCATCCAGTTGGTCTTATGGCATCAAATTTAACCATAAAGCCAGTACCATTTATTAATGGTGAAAGTCCTGCATTATATCTAGCTAAATGATAAAATCTATTCATTGTCCAATAGAATATAGCATATCCTGAAGCAATCCAGCTGTCTGTTGGATTTTTAATATCTCTATAACCTTGTACTACTTCTTCACCTTGGCATAGATGCTTATTCATAGCTTTAATAAAGTTTTTATCAACTATATTATCTGCATCAAATACACAGAAAGCATCATAATCCATGTTAGGGTCAGCAAGTAATGTATTCAAAAATAAACGTAAAGCTTCACCTTTGGTTTTCTTGGCTGGGTCTTCTTCATGTCTTTCGAATACTTTTACTCCAAGTTTTTCTGCTACTTCCTTGGTTTTATCAGTACAGTTGTCGGCTATAACACAAATATCATACTTGTCTTTTGGATAAGTTTGATTTTTCAAACTTTCAATTAAATTACCAACTACAGCTTCTTCATTATGTGCTGGTATAATCGCTAAAAATTTATGTTCTTTATTTTCTAATAATGGTTTTTCTTTTAATGTAATAAGTGAACAAATGCTAACCACTAATTGATAAATCCAGTAAATTGTTATAATCCAAATTAGTGCTTGTTGTATAAAATACAAATATTGCATTTTTCTTCCTCCTAATTAAAAAGCATATGATGATATGCTCACATAATTATATTATACTACATAAAATTTCATTTTACAACTTTTTTATAGTTTTTATGTTGCCATCATATGCTAATATTATGAAAATTATTCTTGAGGTTTTTGTTCAGACTCTTCTTCGTTATTGTGCATCTCTAAATCTTTCATATTTAATGCAATTTTTCCTTGATTATCTATATCAGCAACTTTAACTCTTATTTCGTCACCAACAGATAATACATCTTCTACTTTTTCTACTCTTTTACTTGAGATTTTAGAAATATGAAGTAATCCTTCTTTTCCACCACCTAGGTCTACGAAAGCTCCGAAAGGTGCTATTCTTACGACTTTACCGTCATAAATATTTCCAACTTCTATCTCTCTAGTTATGTCTTCAATTATTTTTAATGCTTTATTTGCTTGTTCTATGTCATCAGAATAAATGCATACTTTTCCATCTTCTTCGATGTCTATTTTTACACCAGTTTCTTCTATTATTTTATTAATAGTTTTTCCACCTGAACCTATTACATCTTTTATTTTATCTACTGAAATTGTAGTAGTTACAATTTTAGGAGCATATTTTGATATTTCTTTTCTTGGCTCTGGTATAGCTTTTAAAATAACATCGTCTATTATATGGTCTCTTGCTATTTTTGTTTTTTCAAAAGCTTTTTCTATAATTTCATAAGTTAGTCCATCAATTTTGATATCAACTTGGATGGCTGTAATTCCATCTTTAGTTCCACCAACTTTAAAGTCCATATCTCCAAAAAAGTCTTCTATATCTTGAATATCTGTTAAAACAATATAGTCTTCTGGATTTTCTGGATTTGTTATTAATCCTGATGAAATACCTGCAACTGGCTTTTTGATTGGAACTCCAGCGTCCATAAGAGCTAAAGTACTTCCACAAATACTTGCTTGTGAAGTAGAACCATTAGATTCTAGAACTTCTGATACAACTCTTATTGTATAAGGGAATTCTTCTTCTGAAGGTATAACTGGAACTAATGCTTTTTCTGCTAATGCTCCATGTCCTATTTCTCTTCTTCCTGGTCCTTTTGAAGGTTTTGCCTCTCCAACGCTATATGAAGGGAAATTGTATTGATGCATATATCTCTTAGCTTCTTCCTCATCTAATCCATCTAGTAATTGTTCATCTGCTTTTGTTCCAAGTGTAACTACTGATAGAACTTGAGTTTGTCCTCTTGAGAAAAGTGCACTACCATGTGTTCTTGGTAAAAGTCCTACTTCTGCATTAAGTGGTCTAACCTCATTTATTTCTCTTCCATCTGGTCTTTTATGTTCTGTTAATATCATTTTTCTAACACAAGCTTTTTCTAGGTCATGTACTGCTGTACTTATATCAAAGCTATGTTCTTCTTCTGCATTTTCTCCATACATTTCAATTGCTAAATTTTTAATATCTTCTGCTATTTTATCAACATTGTCATTTCTAATTTCTTTGTTTTGTTCTTGAACTCCAGTATACATTG
>CALXVF010000051.1 GCA_944391895.1 uncultured Clostridia bacterium | reverse complement strand
CTTTATATTCTTTTTTAGAATCTGGCAAACTACACAAATCTTCTATAAACTCTTCATCAGATTTATTAGTATACATTTATTACCATACTCTTTTGGATTTTAATGAAAAGACGCTCAAATTGCATAAAACACTGTAACATAAATCGTTATTCTTTAATAGATATATATTATATAATCTATTAAGGAGTGACGATTTATGATATATGAAGACATAAAACAGATGCTAAGAGAAAGAGACAAAATACCTTATCCAGAATTGCGAGGAATAAATAAAAATCCAATATATGCGAAATATCTATACGACTCTTTTGCAGGAAAAATGGGAGAATTATCGGCAATTACACAGTATATATTTGAGCATATAGATAAAAAACTAGGGCAAGAAGTTAATAAAATAATGTTATTAGTTGCAGTGGATGAAATGAAACATTTAAATAAAATAGGAAACTTAATACAAGAATTAGGATTACCTCCACACTATGTTAGTGCAAAATTAAATCCATGGAACAGTAATTTTGTAAGGTATGATACAGGCAATTTGAGAGAAACAATGGAATATAATATATTCACAGAAAAAGAAGCTATAAAAGAATATAAAAGAGGCATTGCGAACACAAGAAATATTAGTATACAGAAATTGCTAAATAGAATAATACTGGATGAAAAATCACATATTGAAATATTTACGAGAATAATAGAAGAAAGTTCAAAAATATAGTTAAAAAGGTGCAAAGCTGAACTATGACTAAAAAGTAGAGTTTAAAAAGCTTGCACTTTTTCTATTGCATAGAAATCCTATACAATAAAAGCATTTGCACATGGGAAAAATTACATAAAGAAGATATGCGAACATATGTTTACAAAAACTCCGGCAGATGTTATAATAATTCTAGTGCTTATAAAGTTGGGAGTGAGAATTGTGCAAAAAGTATATATGTGTATAGACCTAAAAACATTTTATGCATCTGTTGAATGTGTAGAAAGAGGATTAGACCCATTTAATACAAATCTAGTTGTAGCAGATGAGGGCCGAGGTAAAGGAACAATTTGTCTAGCAGTATCTCCTAAAATGAAAATGTTAGGGGTGAAAAATAGATGTAGAATATTTGAAATTCCTGAATCAATAAAATACATTATTGCAATGCCAAGAATGAAGAAATATATAGAATATTCTGCAAACATTTATGCTATTTATCTTAAATACTTTTCAAAAGAAGATATTCATATATATTCAATAGATGAAGCATTTATGGACGTTAGCAAGTACCTTAATATGTATAAATTAACACCGAATGAGCTAGCTAGAAAAATAATCAAAGATATATATTCTACATATGGAATAACTGCAGCTGCAGGTATTGGAACAAATATGTATTTAGCAAAAATAGCATTAGATATAACAGCAAAACACAGTCCTAGTAATATCGGTATTTTAGATGAAGAAAAATATAAAAAAGGGTTATGGCATCATAAACCACTTACAGATTTCTGGCAAATAGGAAAAGGTATTGAACGAAGACTAAATAAAATGAGAATTTTTGATATGTATGATATTGCACATAGTGACCAAAGAAAATTATATAAAGAATTCGGAGTAAATGCGGAATATTTAATAGACCATTCATGGGGAATGGAGAGCTGCACAATCGCAGATATCAAAGCATATAAACCCAAAACAACTTCTGTTTCAAATAGTCAAGTTTTATTTGAAGATTATTCTTTTACAAAGGCAAGGCTAGTTTTAAAAGAAATGGTAGAACTAGGAAGTTTAAGGCTAATAGAAAGTAATTTAGTCAGTGACACAGTACAACTATATATAGGATATTCCAAAGATATCGTAAAAGCTACAGGAGGGACCAAAAAGTTAACAAATTGTACTAATGTATATTCAGAGTTGTTAGAAGCATTTTTGGAGATATATGACAAAACTACAAATAAAAATGCTGCTATTAGAAGAATAGGAATAAACTTTGCAAATGCAATAGAAACCAAAAATGTACAATTAAGTTTGTTCAGAGACCAAGAAAAAATAGATAAAGAAAGAAGACTTGAATTAACATTAGCAAGCATAAAAAATGAAATGGGTAAAAATGCAATTATAAGAGGCATGGATTTAGAAGAAGGTGCAACAACAATTATGAGAAATAAATTAATAGGAGGACATAATGGAGGCTAGTAGAATAAACAGAGCAAAACAATTTCTTCCTTTTGATGCTTTAAAAGGTTTTAAAGAAGCATTAAAAGAAAAAGAAGTAGAATACGAAGATAAAAAAGAGCTAACCGAAGAAACATTAACAGAATTAAATGATTGTTTTAATAAAATTGAAATAGGTAGTAAAGTTAGAATAAAGTATTACAAAAATGGAAAGTATAATGAAATTAGATGTGAAATAACAAATATAAATTATATAAAAAAGAAAATTCAGATAAATGGAAATGAAAGTATAAATGTTTGTGATATTATAAATATGGAATTGTAAAGAATTATTTTTCGATTTTTTGGTTATGCTAACATATTATGAAAGAAAAAGCAGATAGCACCAAAAAAATAGTAAATATATTCATTTCTAATTTAATAAGAGTATTATTAATATTAATTTTTATAAGAGGATGGATAATTGGAGAGCATAGTCAAGACATTCTAATTATAATAACATTTATTTTGACTTATTATCCTAGTATATTAGAAAAGAAGTTTGGAGTATATCTTCCTAAAAGGTTACAAATCCTAATCACTTCATTCATATTTGCATCTCAAATATTAGGAGAAATAGGAGATTTTTATGAAAAAATTCCTTGGTGGGATACTATGCTCCATACAATTTCTGGAGTTGTATTAGGACTAGTCGGATTTCTATTTGTTTATCTCTTGAATGAAAGAGGCAGTAAAAACGTAAATTTAAGCCCTGTATTTGTAATAATCTTTGCGTTTTGTCTAGCAATGACACTGGGAGTATTCTGGGAATTCTTTGAATTCGGGGCAGATAGGCTATTAGGATATAATATGCAAAAATTTAGAATGCCGGGCGAAGATGGATTAGTAGATACCATGGAAGATTTAATAGTAAATGCACTAGGAGCAGTTGTTGCTTGTGTTGTAGGGTATATCTACATTAAAAGAAAGAAGGATAATTTATTTAGTAAATATTTTTCTAAATGGTTTAAAAAGTAATTATCCCCCGGCTTAGCCGGGGGATAATTACTTATAAAATATCTTTAATGTTCTGAGGAAAATATGATATACTATGAGTATAAAAAAATTTATATTAAGGAGCAATTTATGAAATTAGTAGTTAAAAATTTAAAGAAAAATTTTGGAAAAAAAGAAGTATTGAAGGACATTAATTTTGAGTTTGAAAAAGGCAAGATATACGGACTATTAGGAAGAAATGGAGCAGGAAAAACTACATTTTTCAACTGTTTAAATGAAGATATCGAAATCGAAGATGGAGAATTTTATATAGAAGATGAAAACAATAAAAGAAAAATAGAAGCTGAAGATATAGGATATGTTTTATCAACACCAAATGTGCCAGAATTCTTAACAGGAAGAGAATTTTTAAAGTTTTTTATAGATATTAACAAGGAAAGAATTAGTAAAATTAAAACAATAGATGAGTATTTTGATTTTATGAAAATAGAAAAGGAAGATCGAGATAAATTATTAAAAGACTACTCACATGGTATGAAAAACAAAATGCAAATGCTCGTAAATATAATTGCAAATCCAAGTGTTCTATTACTTGACGAACCATTAACTTCTTTTGATGTAGTAGTTGCAGAAGAGATGAAACAAATGCTAAAAGAAATAAAGAAAAATCATATCATAATATTTTCAACACATATTATGGAACTTGCATTAGATTTATGCGATGAAATTGTTATACTAAATAAAGGAATACTTGAAGAAATTGATAAGAATAATCTAGATAACGAACATCTAAAAAATAAAATAATAGAAGCTTTAAAGGAGGAACAATAAAAATGATAGACACTTTTATAAATTTCTTTAAACTTAAAAATACTTACAGAGCTAATAGTATTATCTATTCTATAAAACAGTTACCATTAATAAGAAAAATTCTTCCAGACAGTTTATATAAAAACAGGGGATTGAAAATATTTGCTAATATAATCAGTATTTTATTTGAAATATTTAGCGTTTTTATAGGGAAACTAATATATATTGCATTTATGATTTTTCTAGCGTTAAAATTTTACAATACAAATCAAGCAGATACTTTTTTACATATTTTTATATTCTTGACTTTATGTGGAGGAGTATTAAATACATATATGCTTAATCCTACCAAAGACAAATACTACGCAATTGTTCTGATGAATATGGATGCTAGAAAATATGGTCTGTCAAATTATTATTATCAATTAATAAAACTTATTGTTGGATTTTTACCTTTTACAATATTATTTGGTATGCTTGTTGGAATGCCTATATGGGTTCAAATTGCATTACCATTCTTTGTTACAGCTATTAAATTAATGATAATGAATTACAGTATTTATGACTTTAAACGAACTAAAAAAGCGAAGAATGAAAACTTACCAACTAAATTCGTTTGGAGCGTTGTAGGAATATGCTTAGTTTTAGGATATGGGTTACCAGCAATAAATATAACATTCAATACTAATATATTTGCCCCTATTTTTGCATTATCTTTAATCCTTGGAATTTATAGTTTAATAAAAATACATAATTTCAAAGATTATAGAAAAATGTATAAGCAAATTTTAACAGAATCAAATGTATACATGGCAGAAAACAATACAGGAATACAAGCAATGAAAAATACAAGTCTAAATCAAATAGAATTAGACAAAGATTATACAAGTAATAAATCAGGATTTGCATATTTTCACGATTTATTTGTAAAAAGGCATAAAAAGATTTTAACAAAAGCGGTAAAAAAACAATCTATTATAATACTATTTATCATAATTGGAATAATTGTAGTATTTCAAATTAATGCTGAATTTAAAGATGTAATTAATGGAGTGCTATTGCAATATTTACCATACTTTGTATTTATAATGTATTGCATAAATAGAAGTTCTTCCGTTACGCAAGCAATGTTTATGAATTGTGACCACAGTATGCTAACATATAGAATTTATAGAACTCCAAAAGTTATATTAGGTCTATTTAAAGAAAGACTAAAAACGTTAATAGTAATCAACTTATTGCCTGCAGCAATAATTGGACTTGGTTTAGCTTTATTGCTATATCTATCTGGAGGAACAGATAATTCATTAAATTATATAGTACTAGTAGTGTCAATAATTGCAATGAGTATATTCTTTTCGGTTCATTATTTAGTAATGTATTATTTATTACAACCATACAATGTAAATACCGAAATAAAAAGTAGTACATATAAAGTAGTACAGGCAATAACATATTTAGTATGTTATTATATGATACAAATTCAATTACCAACATTCTCGTTTGGATTAGCAATGATTGTTTTCTGCATAGCATATTGCTTAATTTCTTTGATTTTAGCATACAGATATGCGCCAAAAACATTTAAATTAAGAGTATAGTAATAGACAAATATTAGATTTTGATATATAATAGACAAGCAAAAATTAAGAACGAAGGAATTCGAAAAAAGGAGAATATAATGTTTGATATAGAAGAAACTTCTAAACAAATTGAAAACATCAAAAATAAACTTGCAGAAATCAAAGAAACACTTTCAATTGACAAGTTAGAAGAGGAACTTAAAATTTTAGAGAAAGAAACATTGACTCAAGAATTTTGGAATGACTCAGAAAATATGGCAAAAGTCCTATCTAAAATAAACAATTTAAAAAAGAAAATAACTTCATATAAGAACATAGAAAATGAAATAAAAACTCTTTCTGAAATGCTAGAATTGGTTGCAGAAGAGGAAGATAGTGATTTAGAAAAAGAAATTTCAGAGAATCTAAATAATGTTGAAAAAGATGTTGAAGAATTAGAAATTTCTACATTGTTATCTGAAAAATATGATGAAAATAATGCAATAGTTACAATTCATCCAGGAGCTGGAGGAACAGAGGCACAAGATTGGGCAGAAATGTTGTATAGAATGTATACGAGATGGGCTAATGATAATAATTTTAAAATAGAAGAATTAGATTATTTAGATGGGGAAGAGGCTGGTCTAAAAAGTGTTACATTTTTAGTTTCAGGTTCATATGCTTATGGATATTTAAAAAGTGAACACGGAGTTCATAGACTAGTAAGAATTTCTCCATTTGATAGTGGTGGAAGAAGACATACATCTTTTGCTTCAGTTGAAGTTCTACCAGAAATAAATGATGATGAAGATATATATATAAATCCAGATGATATAAAAATGGATGTATATAGAGCTTCTGGTGCAGGAGGACAACATGTAAATAAAACATCATCAGCTGTAAGACTTACTCATATTCCAACAGGAATTATCGTGGCTTGTCAAACAGAAAGAAGTCAATTTCAAAATAGAGATACTGCAATGAAAATGTTAAAATCTAAGCTATTAACATTAAAAGAACAAGCTAATAAAGAAAAAATAGAAGATTTAAAAGGTATTCAGATGGATATTGCTTGGGGAAGTCAAATACGTTCATATGTATTTTGTCCATACACGCTTGTAAAAGACCATAGAACCAATTTTGAAGTTGGAGATGTACAAAGTGTTATGGATGGAAATTTAAATGGCTTTATTTTTGCTTATTTGAAATATAATAAAAAAAATAATCAATAAGTATTCACAAAAATTTTTCGTTGTGGTAATATAATAGCAAATAATACAAAGGAGGATTTGAAATGGAAAAATATATTAGAAAGTTAGGTAGAAACTCTATTGTAATGTCTATTATATTATTAGTATTTGGTTTATTTATGTTTATAAAACCAATTAGCACAATTAATATACTTATGATAATCTTTGGCTCTCTTTTAGTAATTGATGGTTTAGTACACTTAGTATCTTATTTTTCAATAAAGAGTGATTATAGATTCTTTAGTTCAGAATTAGCACAAGCCATAATTTACATTGTTTTAGGTTTTATATTACTATGCAATTATGATAAACTAGGATATTTATTACCAATTATTTTAGGAATTAGAATTGTAGTAGATAGCATATTTAAACTTCAAATAGCTCTTAATATTAGAGATGTTTATGATAGTCATTGGGGATTTTTATTAGCTATGTCAATAATTAATGCCCTTTTAGGTTCAGTAATTTTATTTAAACCTTTTGAATCTTTAGCAGTACTTACAATGGTATGTGGAGCTATATTAATGATAGTTGAACTTATGTCTATCTTTGAAGACGTGTCAATCATTTCAAGAGTTGGAAAATTTGAAAAGTTTGAAAAAGAAATAGATAAAAAAATTAATAATGTAAAAAAATAAATTGTAAGTAGAATGTATATTTAAAAATTGTATATTAGAAGTTTAGCAGTCACGCGTAAGCGTTCAAACAAGCTAAAGGGACTTTAGCGAAGTGCGTTTGGAGCTGTAAAATTTGAAGAATTTTATCAGCGACGCAAGTGACAAGAAACTCTAATATACAATTTTTTTATAAAATCAAACTACAATTTATTTTTTATATTCATAAAATAATAGGTTCTATTTGTTCTCCATTTAGTGCATATTCAATTGTTTTTACAATGTAGTTTTCATCAAAAACTATTGATCTAGGTTTGGTAATTGGATTATCTTGACTAAAAGGGACAAAATAGAAATTCTTTTTATTTAATAATGTACCAATATTTTTAGCGCTACCACTTAAAGCATCATTTGTAGAAATGGCTATAATCAAAGGATTTTCATTCCTTAAATGTGATTTAGCAGCCATAGTAACAGGAGTATCTGTTATACCATTAGCAAGTTTAGCAATAGTATTTCCTGTTGCAGGAGCTATTATCATAATGTCTGTTAATTTTTTAGGACCAATAGGTTCAGCTCCTTGTATAGTATGGATAATCTTATTTCCAGTTATCTCTTCAATTTGAGCTATAAAGTCTTTCGCTTTTCCGAATTTCGTATCTAAATTGTAAGCATTAAATGACATAATAGGTAAGACCTCAGCTCCTTCATCAACTAATTCTTTAATCTTAGGAATTACCTTAGAAAAAGTACAAAAAGAACCAGTTAACGCAAAACCAATTTTTAAATCTTTAAACTTCATATACCTCCTTTCATTATAATATATATTATGATTTGACATAAAAATAAGTGTAAATCCCAATATATATCCTTATACATGTCA
>CALXVF010000050.1 GCA_944391895.1 uncultured Clostridia bacterium | reverse complement strand
GATAGCGTTGGAAACGTAATCGAAAAACTTGGAAGAAGAAAAGCCGAAATGGTAAATATGGAACCAGCAGAACCAGGACATACAAAAATAGAATTCGAAATTCCTTCAAGAGGATTAATTGGCTATAGAACAGAATTCCTAACAGATACAAAAGGTGAAGGAACAATGGCAAGCGTATTCAAAGATTATGAACCATATAAGGGCGAAATCCAATCAAGAACAAGAGGAGTACTAGTCGCATTTGAAGCAGGAACATCAATAACATATGGTCTATATAATGCACAATTAAGAGGAGAACTTCTAATTGGAGCAGGTGTAGAAGTTTATGAAGGAATGATTGTTGGAATAAACTCAAGAAACGAAGATATAGCAATAAATGTTTGTAAAGAAAAACACTTAACAAATACAAGAGCATCAGGATCAGACGAAGCACTTCGTTTAGTACCACCACTAAAAATGTCATTAGAACAATCAATAGAATTCATAGCAGAAGACGAACTTGTAGAAATAACACCACAAAATATAAGATTAAGAAAGAAAATATTAGATACAAAAACTAGAGAAAGAGAAGCAAAAAGAAATCAATAACAACCAAGAGGGACGCCCCTTTTTGGTCGAGTTACAACCAAAAGGGACAGTCTTAAATTAAAAAAATAAGGTTTTATCGCTGCTTTTTCTATAAAAAATAGAAAAACAAGGACTGAAAAATACCTACAATATAGGTTAAAGTGCCGAAAAACATTGATATTATCAGCAAAAATTAAAGGGTGTCCCTACTGGTCGAGCTTCGACCAGAAAGGGGCGTCCCCATTGGTCGGGAGAATTATATGAATTTAGATGAAATTAAGAATAAAGCTTTAGAAAATCACATTCCAATTATAATGGATGATACATTAGAAGTGATTGAAAAGGTTATGATAAATAATAAACCGAAAAAAATATTAGAGATTGGTACGGCAGTTGGATATTCTGCTCTATGTTTTTCAAAATTTCTTGAAAATGGCGGAAAAATAGACACCATTGAAAGAGATGAGGAGAGAATAAAAGAGGCAAAAGAGAATATAAAGATAGTTGAAGATGGCAAACAAATTAATATATTAGAAGGAGATGCTGTAGAAATATTGCCAACTTTATCTGACAAATATGACATGATATTTATTGATGCTGCGAAGGGAAAATATCCATTTTTTTTAGAACAAGCATTAAGATTGTTAAATGAAAATGGCATAATTTTTGCAGACAATATATTATACAAAGGTTATGTTATGAGCGATTATAACAAACACAAGCAAAGGACTGCTGTTACTCATCTACGAGAATATATAAAACTTACAACAGAGAATCCTGAACTTGAAACTGAGATATTAGAAGTTGGAGATGGTTTAGCTATTACAAAAAAGAAATAAAAAATATAAAAGAAAAAATAAAAAAATGAACTTTGAAGGTCAAAAGTGAATTCAGGGTTCATTTTTATTACTTGAGGCAATTATGATAATAAGAATTTATTACATATATTACAAATTTATTATACTTTTATGAGAGATATTGCAAAAAGATATACTCTTATATATAATAATCGTGACTTGAATTGTATATAATAGTAATAATTTATTTGACGAAGAAAGTCAAAAATGATATACTAAATAAGTCTAATATAGTAGTTAGAAAGGAAACATCATGAAAAAAATATATATAACAATAATCACACTTTTAATTGTAATAGTATCAAGTATAGGACAAGTTTATGGAGCTAGTACAACAAGTACAAGCAGTAATACAGGAAATTCAGCAGAAGTTACTCAAAATGATGAGCTAACTGACAAAGAAAAGAAAGAATTAGAAAAAGAAAGAAAGGCCAATAAAAATTTAAGTAAATTAGAAATAGAAGGATATGAAATGTATCCTGATTTTAATAAAAATACGATAAATTACTATGTGATAATACCAGAAGATGTAACATCATTAGATATAAATGCTGAACCTGAAATGGAGGGAGCAATAGTAAGAATTTCTGGAAATACAAGATTAACTAAACAAGAAAATAACATTAATATCAGAGTAACTGCAATAGATGGAACATCAAGAACATATACTATTACAGCTTCAAGAGAACCAGAGGTAAATCTAAAATTAGATACATTGCAAATTGAAGGCGTTAATATAGAACCTGCTTTTGATGAAAGTACTTATTATTATACTTCAGTGCTAGAAAATACTGATTTAGAAAACCTAAATATTAATGCCACCGCAAATGACCCAAATGCAGAAGTAGAAATTTTAGGCGCTAACAGTATAGAAAATGGAAGAAATTTAGTAAGTATTGTAATTAGCAATGATGAAGAAACTACTGTTTATCAAATTGATTTAGAAGTTGATAAAAGAGGAGAAAAGGAAAAAGAAGCAGACAATATAATTACAAGAATAAGAAACATAATGAAATATGCGACAATTGGCATCTTCTCATTAATTGGAATTATTATACTTGCAATAATTATCACTATAATTGTAAAAGCATGTAAAAAGCATAAGAAAAATAAACACGATTTGGATTAAAATTACAAAGGAGGATAATATGATTAAGAAAGTTGCGATATTAGCAAATGGAGGAGATGTAGCTGGATTAAATCCAGTAATAAGAGCAATAAAAAAATCAGCAGAGCAAAAAGGAATAGAATGCTATGGATATATAGATGGATATAGAGGTTTAGTTGAAAATAAATATGTTAGATTAGACGGAAATCAAATAGCATCAGGAATTTTAAATAGAGGTGGATCAATAATTGGTTCATCAACAAATACAATCGTATTTAATTACAAGGTAGAAAATCCAGATGGAACAGTTGAATATAAAGACTTATCAGACCTATGCATAGAAAATTTCAAAAATGCAGGTTTTGATTGCCTATTTACATTAGGAGGAGATAGTACTCAAAAATCTGCAAGAGATTTATTTGTTAAAGGAATGAACGTAATTGGTGTTCCTAAAACAATAGATAACGATGTGGCATGCACAGAGATAACATTTGGATATAATACGGCTGTATCTGTTGCAACAGAAGCATTGGACAGACTTCATACAACAGCAGAAACACATCATAGAATAATGTGTCTAGAAGTTATGGGAAGATTTGCTGGTTGGATAGCTTTAGAGTCAGCAATTGCAGGAGGAGCAGATGTTGTATTGATTCCTGAAATACCTTATGACATAAACAAAGCAGCAGAAGCCATAAAAAGAAGAATTGCAATTGGAAAACAATTTAGTGTTGTAGTTGTTTCAGAAGGAGCTATGCCAAAGGACGGGGAAGCTTCTACTTATGAAGCAGATATAGATAGCAAAACTGGAATAAGTGTAAAATTTGCAGGAGCAGGAGAAAGAGTTGCTAAACAACTAGAAAAATTAACAGGCTTAGAAGCAAGATGCACAACACTTGGATATATGCAAAGAGGAGGAACACCATCTGCTTATGATAGAGTTCTTTCAACAAAATATGGTGCAAAAGCAATGGAACTTGCATTAGAAGGAAAATTTGGAGTTCTAACTGTAATAAAGAATGGAAGATTAGATTATGTGTCTCTAGAAGACGTAGTAGGAGAAAATAAAGAACTGGGAGCAGTTGAAGGAGGAACAAAAGAAAGCAACGTAAGATTAGTAACTAAAGATAGCGAATTATTAAAAACAGCAAGAGAAATAGGAATAAGCCTTGGAGACTAAAAAATATATTTAGAAAGATGGGAAGAATATGGACTTTAAAGAAATAATAGCGAATGCTATATCAAAAGTAACTAATATTGAAACAGAAGAAATAAAACAATACATAGAAGTACCAAAAGAAAAAGCTAATGGAGACTATTCGTTTCCATGTTTTAGGCTGGCAAAAGAATTAAAACAATCTCCAGTAAACATAGCTAATAATATCAAAGAAAATATAGAAATAGATGAGAATATAATATCTAAAATTGATGTTGTAAATGGATTTTTGAATTTTTATGTTTCAAAAAGTAAAATAGCAGAAGCTACTATAGCAAAATTTAATGTTCAAAAAGAAGAATATGGAAAATCAAACATGGGAGAAGGAAAAACTGTATTAGTAGAATATTCTTCTCCAAATATTGCGAAACCTTTCCATATAGGACATTTAAAAACCACAATTATAGGTCATTCTTTATATAACATATATAAATTCTTAGGTTTTAAAACAATAGGATTAAACCACCTAGGAGACTATGGAACACAATTTGCTAAACTTATTGAAGGATATAAAAGATGGGGAGATGAATATGACTTTTCAACTAATCCAATCGATAAATTAGCTGAATTATATGTAAGAATCAATCAACTTTGCAGTGAAGATGAAAGTGTTTTAGAAGAATGTAGAGAAACATTTAAAAAGCTAGAAGATGGAGACGAATACTGCACAAAACTTTGGAATAGATTTAAAGATTTAAGCTTACAAGAATTTGATAAAATATATAATCTACTAGGAATAGAATTCGACAGCATGAACGGTGAAGCTTTTTATTCAGATAAAATGCAAGAAATAATAGATATTTTAGAAAAAAACGGAAAGCTAACTGAATCTCAAGGAGCGAAAGTTGTTAATTTAGAAGAACAAGGAATAGAAACTCCATGTATAATTCAAAAAGCCAATGGTTCATCAATATATGCAACAAGAGACTTAGCAGCAATTATGTATAGAGCAAGAACATATGATTTCGATAAATGTTTATATGTTGTTGGTGAAGAGCAAACTTTACATTTTAAGCAAGTATTTGCAGTTGCAAAATATTTAGGATTAGACGAAAAATATACAAATGGATTAGAACATGTAAGCTATGGAATGATAAGACTTCCAGAAGGAAAAATGTCATCAAGAAAAGGTAACTTTGTAAAAGTAGAAGACTTATTAAATGAAGCAATAACTAAATCTAAAGAAATAATAGAAGACAGAGATATAGAAGATAAGGACTTATTAGCAAAACAAGTTGGAATAGGAGCAGTAATATTCGAAGATTTAGCAGAGTCAAGAACAAAAAATCAAGTATTTGATTTAAAAGAAGCATTAAACTTTAATGGAGAAACAGGACCATATATACAATATATGACTGTTAGAACAAAAAGTGTTTTAGAAAAAGCCAGATACATTCCAGATGGAAATAACATAAATGCATCTAAAATTACAGATGAAGCAAGTACTAATCTATTAAAATATTTATCAGACTTTGAAAGTACAATAATTAGCAGTATGGAAAAAAATGAACCTTCAATCATCTCAAGATACTTAATAGATCTAGCAAAAGCTTACTCAAGCTTCTATAATGAAAATAAAATATTATGTGAAGATAAAGAACTTCAAGATGCACGTTTATATATAACTTATATGACAAAAGTAACATTAACTAACGGACTTGGACTACTTGGAATAGAAGTTCCAGAAAAGATGTAGGAGAATATATGAAAAATAAAGTAATGTTTATATCAAGTATGGGAGGTCATTTAAGCGAGTTAAGAATGTTAGATTTTGAAAAATATGATTACTCGCTAGTAACTGAAAAATCAGAATCAGATAAAGACCTAGTAGAAAAATATCCAGGAAAAGTACATTTCTTACTTTATGGAACAAGAAGAACACCTATTAGATACTTTTTTATATTACTATTCAACTTTTTCAAAAGCTTGTATCTGTATATAAAATTACATCCAAAAGTAGTAGTAACAACAGGGACCCATACAGCTGTTGCTATGTGCTACATTGCAAGATTGTTTGGAAGTAAAGTTATCTGGATAGAAACATTTGCAAATAGAAACACAAAAACTTTAGCAGGAAGACTAGTATATCCTATAGCAAATACATTTGTAGTTCAATGGGAAGAAATGAAAAAAATATACCCAAAAGCAGTATATTGGGGGTGGATTTATTGATTTTCGTAACACTTGGAACACAGGACAAGAAATTCAAAAGGCTTTTAGATGCAGTAGAAGTATTAGATTTAGATGAAAAGATAATTGCACAAGTAGGAAGTACGGAGTACACATCAAATAAAATGGAAATACATAAATTCTTGTCATCACAGCAATTTGAAAATTATATGAAAGAAGCAAGAATAGTAATTACACATGCTGGAGTAGGTACTATCATTTCAGGTTTAAAATTAAATAAAAAAATGATAGTAGCAGCCAGATTAAAAGAATATAAAGAGCATGTAAATAATCATCAATTACAAATTTTAGAAACATTTGCAAAAGATGGTTTCATAATACCTTTAAATGACTTTAATGAATTAGAACAAAAAATAAAAGAAGCAGAAAAATTTGTACCAAAAAAATTTGTTAGTAATAATGAAAATTTTGTAAAATCATTAGATAATGAAATTACAAAATTAATTAAGGAGTAGAATGAACCAGAAAAAACAATTAATGAAAAATACTATCATAATAGCTATTGGTAAATTAAGTACACAAGTTATTTCATATATATTATTACCATTATATACAGCAAAGCTAAGTCCATCAGAATATGGTAATTATGATTTTGTGTGTACTTTATCTTTGTTTCTTTGTCCAATAATTACACTTCTTATGGAAGAATCAATGTTCAGATATCTAATAGATGCTGATAGCAAAATACAAAGAAAAAGGATAATCAGCCAAACAATAATATATACTTTCTTTGGAACGGTATTATTCACAATACTAGCAGCAGTAATAATGAATATTTGGACAGAATATTCAGCAGCATACATAACAGCAATTATAACATTTGTAATTTCAAACATTCTTATAGGGCTAAGCAATGCACTATCAAGAGGTTTGGGAAAAATAAAATTATATTCAGTATCTAATTTTATATTAGGAATATCTACAATAATTTTAAATATAGTATTTATACTTGGAATAAATGCTGGTGCAGAAGGATTGTTATGGGCAAATACGATAGCAAATAGCTTAACGGCGATAGTAATCTTTGCAATATTAAAATTACCAACTTATATTGGAAAGTTAAATAAACCACTTATGATAGACATGATAAAATACTCAGTACCTTTAGTGCCCAATAGCATTTCTTGGAGTATTATAAATATGTCGAATAGACTAATACTTACAAATATGGTTAGTTCAGCAGCTAATGGTATATATGCAATGGCTAGTAAATTTCCAAACATAATTAGTGTCGTATATGGATATTTCTATACAGCCTGGAAAGAATCCGCAGCAAGAATAGTAAAAGAAGATAACAAAAATGATTACTATAATAGTATATATCATGATGCCAAAAGATTTTTGTATGCAATTACAATTTGCTTAATAGCTGCAATGCCATTCGTATTTCCAATATTTATAAATGAAACTTATGACGAAGCATATATATACATACCAATAATAATGATTGCAACATATTATTCAAATTTATCGAGCTTTTATGGAGGAATTTTCTCCGCATATAAAGATACAAAAATAATGGGAAGTACAACAATTGTTGCAGCAATACTAAATGTAGTAATTATGTGTGTATTTGTAAATCAGTTTAAAATATATGCCGCATGTTTCTCAATGTTGATAGCTAATTTAATAGTATATTTTTATAGAAAAAAGAAACTAAAAAAATATATCAAACTAAGAGAACTAAAATGGCAGGGACCTATGTTATTCTTAACAATAATTTGCTTGGCATATTACGCAAAATATGTACCAGCTATAGGAGAAAATCCAATATTATTATGGGGAATAAATATATTATCTTTATTAATAGCAATATTATATAGTTTAGCTAATAACTGGAGATTTATAAAAGGAACAATAGGAGTAGTAACAGAAAAATTTAAGCGAAAGTAAAGAGGTAGTAAAATATGGAGAAAAAGGCAGAACAAAATGTAAAAAAGAAATTTACTATATTTGGTTATGATATGTGGCAAATACTGCAATATTTCATAATATATAGCTTTTTAGGTTATATAATAGAAACATTATTTGGCCTTTTTACAAAAGGTGTAATAGAAAGTAGACAGAGTATGTTATATGGACCATTTTGCTGTATATATGGTTTAGGTGCAATTTGTTTACTTTGTATACCAAAAGGAGCTAAAAAAAATAATTGGACATTATTTATTGCAGGTTTCATAATAGGATCAGTAGTAGAATACATTGTAAGCTGGGTTGGAGAATGTATATTCCATATAAAATGGTGGGATTATTCAAATTATCCTTTAAATATAAATGGTAGAATTTGCATTATATTTTCAATATTCTGGGGAATTTTAACTATTTGTTTAAATAAAGTAATAAATCCAACTGTAGATAAAAT
>CALXVF010000049.1 GCA_944391895.1 uncultured Clostridia bacterium | reverse complement strand
TGTTATTTTTTCATTATTTTTAGTAAATAAACTTTGAAACACTACATCGTTTTTTGGTTTTAATAAATCTTGTTTTTTATTTTCTTTTGACATCTCTAATTCTCCTATGAAATAAATTTAATATCTTGAATTAATTGTTCGAACAAAAATAACATGAATAAATTTTTTTGAAAAAATCATGTATGATATTATGTATACATTTTATACCATTTTTCTCCATATTGCAAGGAAAATCGTACGTCAAATTATGACAATTTTCGACAAATCAAATACCTAAACCGTATGACAAATCTTTATTTTAATAATCTGATACAAACTAAAAAGTTAATAAATTGTAACATCTTTTTCACATTTTTTTCACAAATCAGTTGTATTATATATGTAAATTAAGTTAATATTATATATATGAAGTGTATCATACTTCAAGAAAGAAGGAGAAAAAAAATGAACAATCAATATAACAATAATAACCAATACAATAATGGTTATATAAACACAAATGCTACTGAACAAAATAATAATTCAAATTTTCAAAATAATAATTTTAAAGCTACTAAACCTAAAAAAGAAAAGAAGCCTAAAACAGGTCCTGGATTTGGAAAAACTGTAGCTCTTCCTTTTGTTAGTGGAATTGTTGGAGCAACTTTAGTATTAGGCATTTGCTTTGGTATCCCTAATATAAAAAATAATATCATAGGAACTTCTTCAAGAACAGTTCAAGATAATAATTCTAATATAGATTATAATAATGTTAATTTAGATTTAGTATCTTTATCTAATATTTCAGATACCGGTGTAGCTGTAGCTCAAAAAGTTTTACCTTCAATTGTTGGTATTAGTGTTGAGTATTCAGTAAATTCACTATTTTCAAGAAATCCATCTACTGCTACTGCTGAAGGTTCTGGAGTCATTATTAGTTCTGATGGATATATATTAACTAACAACCACGTAATTGATACTAGTTCTTCATCTTCTAGTTCATATTATGAAGTAAATAAGGCTAGCAAAATTCAAGTATATTTATATAATGATGATACTCCATATGAAGCTGAAATTATAGGAACTGATGAGCAAACTGACTTAGCGGTTATAAAGATTGATAAAACTGATTTAGTTGCTGCTGAGCTTGGAGATTCTGATACTGTTCAAGTTGGTGAATGGTGTATGTCTGTTGGAAATCCACTTGGAATGAGAAGTACTGTTTGCCAAGGTTCAATAAGTGCTCTAAACAGAGAAATTACTGATTCTGAAGGAAAAACATATACTGTTCTTCAAACAGATGCTGCTATAAACGAAGGTAATAGTGGTGGTGCTTTGGTAAATAGTAAAGGTCAAGTTATAGGAATTAATACACTAAAAGCTTCTGGCGAAGGTGTTGAAGGTTTAGGTTTTGCTATTCCTATTAATTCAACTAAAGATATTTACAATGATTTAATTCAATATAATAAAGTAAAAAGACCTTATATAGGTATAACAGGTAGTGATATAACAGAAGAAACAATTGAAGCTAATCCAACTTTCGATTTAAAAGTCGGTGCTTATGTTAGAAGTGTTGATGACTACTCTCCTGCTGAAAAAGCTGGTATAAAAGTTGGAGACATTATTATAGAAGCAGATGGACAAAAAGTTGAAAATATGGATGACTTAAATGAAGTAAAAAATACTCATCAAATTGGAGACACAATGTCTTTGAAAATTTATAGAGATGGTAGGGAGACTACAGTAGAATTAACACTTGCTGAACAACCTTAGTAAATAAAAAAAAAGAGTTGAACATATAAAAATTTATATGTTCAATTCTTTTTTTCAAAGGTGTCACAACCAGTTCACAAAATGGACAAATTTGGGCATTATAATATACCCATAATCAGTAATTAAGTTACTCCGATTACTGATGTAAATAAAAAACATCCCCTTTTATTTTCTAAAAGAGCATATTTAAACAATATGCTCTTTTTTTATCTTTACTATTTCTCTTAATATATTTTCTTTATCTAGTCCATATATTTTTTCTAATTCGCTTACATTTCCCTGTTTTATAAATTTATCTGGATATGCAAAATTTAGCTTCTCTACATTTTCCAAATTATTATCTAGTATGATTTCATTAACCGATGTAGCTAGTCCATTAATTAAAGTTCCATCTTCTATTGTTACCACACATTTTGTTTTCTTTATAGATTTTATTATTGTACTTTTATCTATTGGTTTTAAAAATCTAATATTTATTATTTCTGCATTAATCCCCTCTTTTTTTAATTCTTTTGAAATCCACATTGCTCTTTCAACCATTTTTCCAATTGCCAAAATAGTTACATCAGTTCCTTCTTGCAATACTTCTGCTTTTCCATATGTTATCTTTTGGGTTTGTTTAAAAGTATATATTCCTTCTTCTCCACATCTTGGATATCTAATTACTATTGGCCCATAAGCCTTAACTGAATATTTTAACATTTCTTGTAACTCTTTTAAATTTTTTGGCGCCATTATAGTAATATTAGGAATTAATCTAAAAAACGCCATATCTAGTAATCCTTGATGAGTTTCTCCATCACTTCCTACCAGTCCAGCTCTATCAACGCACATAATTACATGAAGTTTCTGTATAGCTATATCATGTATTACTTGGTCATAAGCTCTCTGGTAAAAAGACGAATATATTGGTACTATTGGTATCATACCTGATTTAGCAAGTCCAGCTGCAACTCCTAATGCATGTTGTTCAGCTATACCTACATCGAAAAATCTGTCTGGAAATTGCTTAGCAAATTCCGTTAAACCTGTTCCATCTTTCATAGATGCCGTTATTCCTACAACTTTATTATTGTTTCTTGCTACTTCACAAATAGTTTTTTCAAAAGCTTTTGAATATGTTTTTCCTATACTCTTTATTTCCATTCCTGTTTTTACATCAAATTTTCCTATAGCATGGAATTTATCTGGATTTTCTTCCGCATATTTATATCCTTTTCCTTTTTTCGTTATTACATGTATCAAAACAGGCATTTCAATTTGTTTACTTAGTTTGAATATATTTTCTAGTTCTACAATATTATGGCCGTCAACTGGACCTAAATATGTGAACCCAATTTCTTCAAAAAACATTTTAGGAATTATTAATTGCTTAACACTTCTTTTTACTTTTTGAGCAAATCTAACTACTGGTTTTCCTACTGCTGGAATTTTCAGTAATAACTTTTTCATGGAGATATTTGAATGAGTATAGAATTTCTTTGTTCTAAGTTTGCTTAAGAGCATATTCATTCCTCCAACACTTTTAGATATGCTCATTTCATTATCATTAAGTACAACTGTCATTTTAGCTCCTGTGTAGCCCACATCATTTAAAGCTTCTAATGCCATACCTCCCGTAAGTGCTCCATCTCCAATTACTGCTACTACAGAATATTTTTCATTTTTTATATCTCTTGCTCTTGCCATTCCCAATGCTGCAGAAATTGAAGTACTACTATGTCCTGTATTAAAACAATCAGCCTTAGATTCACTTGTTTTTGGAAAACCTGCTATTCCATTTAGTTTCCTTAAACTCTTTATACTTTCTTTTCTCCCATTCAATATTTTATGAGTATATGTCTGATGACCTACATCCCATATTATTTTATCTTTATTTACATTAAATACAGATTCTAAAGCAATTGTAAGCTCTACGACTCCCAAGTTTGAGGCTAAATGTCCTCCATTTTTAGATACAACTTCTATTATATATTTTCTTATCTCTTCTGCTAATTTTTTCTTTTCCTCTATATTTAATTTTTTTAAATCTTCTACATCTTTTATTTTTTCTAACACTGCTATCCCTACCTTATTGCATTCTAGTTCATATTTTAACATAAATTAGTTATAATTTCTATATTGAATAAATAAATGTATAATTTACGATTTAAGGGGAGCGATGAGTGAGCCGTACGGAGCGTCCCTGCTCCGGAAATCGTAAATCATACTTTTATTTATCAAAAAAGAACCCTAAGAAATATAATTCTTAAAGTTCTAATAATTATTTATATACATATTTTTGAGGATTTACCTGTTTTCCATTTAATCTAATTTCAAAATGCAAATGGTTTCCAGTTGAATTACCTGTAGAACCAACTGCTGCAATTTTATCTCCGGCTTTTACTTCAGCCCCTACAGAAGTATATAGTCTGCTACAGTGACCATAATATGTTGTAACTCCGTTTCCGTGATCTATAACAACTAGATTACCATATCCACTACTCCATCCAGCTCTAGTTACTACACCATCAGCTGTTGCTAAAATAGGTGTTCCTCCAGCAGCTCCGATATCTATACCTTTATGAGTATGATCTCTAATGCTTTCATTAGCACCAAATCTTGAAGTAATTCTTCCCGTAACTGGTACTACTGCAAGATATATTCCATTTACTGTTCTGCTGTCTTTTTCCTCTTTTTCATCTAATTCACTTTGTAAATTTGCTGTCATCTTCTCTTTAGCTACTTGAATATTTTCTTCATTTACTTCGTCAACATTTTCTAGATAGATTGTATTTATTACTAAATTAGGTTCTACTTCGCTATATGTTTCTTTTAATGATGCAACTAAACTTTCTGCTTCTTCCATAGAATTCACATAAACTTTACTTTCTTCATTATTTAAATCCGCCACTTCGTAAACTCTATATACATTTTTTGCACTTTCTTCTAATTTAGCAAGTACGACTTCTTCATTAACTTGATTTCTGCTAACTAAACTTGCAGAATAATCTACATTTTCTAATTCTACAAATGCAACATTATCTTCATCTGAATTAAGTACATTTTCATTAATTTTTTCCCTAAATTCTTCTTCGTCCCCTACGTATCCTATTTGTTCTCCATTTAAACTAACTGCATAAGCAGGTTCAAACTTTATAAATATTATTGCAATTATTAATATCAAAGCAATAGCTATTATTTTTAGAAATTTCATCGTTTGTTTCATATAATATGCTATTCTTTTATTAAAAATACTTGTTCACACTCCTTTTAATTTTGTGACGACAATATTAATTATACCATATATTCTTAACAAATTCAAATCAAATTATACTAAAAAGCCAAAATTTTTACTTTTTATCTAATTTTTTACATGAAAAAAGAGCTAATTTTGTATAAATCGCTCTTTTTTTCTCTAGTTTCCTCATTTTTTCTTTATTTTTCTATACCAATTATATCTTTAACAAAAATCTCTCTCCCTTCGGAGTCCATATATCTTAAATTAGGAAAAGTAAATGACATAACAGAATCATTAAGAACATAATCTAAAAATGTATTTTCATATTCTCTTCCTTCATATATTGATTTTGCTCTATCCATATAAACGCTAATTCCTAAAATTGTAACAAAAACATCTATTCCTACAAACAATACAATTACCTTATCTAGAATTTTTCCTGGTATTTTTTCAATCCACTTATCTAAAAAGCCTTTTAAATATCCTATTAAAATCACTGATAAAATTCCCCAAAATACTGTATAAGTAAGTGATATACGTCCATTTATTTGAAAATTTGTATATGAATAATCCCAAAATCTACTACCATACATTACTTGCATAACATAACTGCATACATATTCAAATATTGTACCATAAATTGCACCTAGACAAAATAGCCTAGCTTTACTATTACTGTAATTATCCAATAATATTATTAGTACTGATGCTCCAACTCCATAAATTGGGCAAAATGGTCCTAATATTAAACCTTTTCTACTTTCAAGAATTCCAGTAGTAGCAAAACAATAGATTGTTTCTATTATTAACCCTAAAACACTAAATATAAGTGTATACCAAATTATTCGATGAATTGTTATTCCTTCTTTTTTCATAAATTACTCCATTTATATTATCTTATTATATTATAATCTTTTGATTCGACTTTTATTACATTTTCCATAAGAAAAAAGGGGGAATTTGTCCCTCTTCTTATCTTAAATTTGTATTACATCCATTTCTGAAGTATAATTATTATTTCCATAAGCAAATATGATATATAATTCTCCATCAGGTCCTTCTATAAATGTTTGAATATTTTCTATTTTATACATTTCGTCTTCTGGATTTCTCTGGTATACTTGGTATCCAGATTGAGCCATTTGAGCAGCATCTTCACTTGCTCTTTTAATTGTATTCTCGATTCTATTTTCTACAGCATTTTCTTCTATTCCTCTATTATTTAGAATATCTTTTACTGTTACATTTTGTCCTGTTACTAAATTATAATTATATGTTTGAACCATTATTCTTTGTGGATTATCGCCTTCTTTTATTGTAGCCATAATTGCGACAGAAAGAATATCATTATTAATATATGCTGTATAATCTAGATTATATATTGTAAAAGCAGATGTTCCTGCCATAAGAGAGCTAATTTTATCCGCAAAAACAGTTTGGCTAATGTTATTATAGCCATCTACTATTTCTCCTTGAATATTTATAAAAGGAATATTTACATCTAAACTATACTGACCTTCTACCGTAGTTGTATTAGAATATGCAGTATAGACAATATCTCGTGAATTGTCTACTTTTTGCACTTGTCCACTATATACACTTGGTTTAATCTCATTAGTGAATAAATCTAAAAATGATTGTTTTACATCTTGACTTGTAACTAAGTTTTGATTTCCACCAGCAGAAATGTCATTTTCATAACTAGTTGCTTCTTTTCTAAAAAATTGTGCATATACTCCTATTCCTATTGATACGACACAAATAATAATAATAACTGTGTAAAGTACATATCTTACAACTTTTGCTTCCATATATTATCTCCCACATTATAAATTCTATAATTATTATAGCATTATTTTTTTCATTGTACAATAACAGTCACAGAAAAATTACAATTCAAAACCCTTAAAATATTTGACTATTTGAGCTTTTTAATGTATTATATAGTAAGTTAATATAGATTGGAGAAATGAAATATGTTATGTTCAGATTGTAAGAAAAATACAGCTGTCATTTTTGTAAATAAACAAGACGAAAAAGGAGAAATGAAAACAGAAGGATATTGCTATGACTGTGCAAAAAAAAGAGGAATTAATCCTTTAAATGCATTTTCAAGCAATTCTAACCTTACTGAAAGTGATATAAATAATATGACAGAGCAATTGAACTCCATGTTCAAGGATTTGTCTGGTAATTTGGCAATACAGGGAATCTCTCAAGAAGACCTTGAGAAAATGACTGAAGATTTAGCAAATGAAGAAAGCTTAGATTCAGACCCTACTGATGAAAACGGTCCTAAAGGTTTTGCTATACCATTGGGTTCAATTTTTTCTGGCATGTTTGGAAATGGTTCAGATAAAACTAATAATTCTAAAACCACAAAAGCTACTAAGGAAGAAAAAAAGCAAAACAAAAAGCTTAAAACATTATATGCTTATGGCACAAACCTTACTAACAAAGCTAAAAATGGAGAAATAGACAGAGTTATTGGTAGAGAAAAAGAAATTACAAGAATTATTGAAATTTTAAATAGAAGAACCAAAAATAACCCATGTTTAATAGGTGAACCTGGTGTTGGTAAAACTGCTATTGCTCAAGGATTAGCCCTTAGAATTGCTGAAGGTAAAGTTCCTGCTAAATTATTAAACAAAGAAGTATTTTTATTAGATATGACTGCTCTTGTTGCTGGAACACAATTTAGAGGACAATTTGAAGCAAGAATGAAAGCTGTTATTGAAGAGTGTAAATTAGCTAAAAATATTATTTTAGTTATTGATGAAATTCACAATATTATTGGTGCAGGAGATGCTGACCATTCTATGAATGCAGCTAATATTTTAAAACCTTCTCTTGCAGATGGCACAATTCAATTAATTGGAACTACTACTTTAAATGAGTATAGAAAATATATTGAAAAAGATTCAGCATTAGAAAGAAGATTTCAACCAGTTATTGTAGAAGAACCTACTATAAATGACAGTATTGAAATTCTAAAAGGTATAAAAAACTATTATGAAGATTATCATAAAGTTCAAATTCCTGACGAAGTAATCAGACAAACAGTTTTAATGTCTGAAAAATATATTCATGACAGATTTTTACCAGATAAAGCAATTGATATTTTAGATGAAGCTTGTTCAAGAATTAATTTGAACAATAAGGATTTATATGACTTAGAAGTCTTAAAAAACAAATTAGCTAATATACAAGAACAAAAAGAAGCTGCTGCTGAGGCAGATTCTACTGAGGATTATAAAAAAGCGGCAGAGCTTAAAACTCAAGAATGTTCTATTACAGAGCAAATTGAGGCAATAACTAAGAAAATGACTCCTGCCACTCTTACTGTAGCAGATATCGCAAGAGTAATTGAAAACTGGACTAAAATCCCTGTTCAAAAAATAACAGAGGAAGAAACTCATAAATTGCTTGCTTTAGAAGATAATCTTCATAAAAGAGTAATTGGTCAAAATGAAGCCGTTTCTGCAGTAGCTCGTGCT
>CALXVF010000048.1 GCA_944391895.1 uncultured Clostridia bacterium | reverse complement strand
AAGAAAGATGACCTTATCATTAAGTATATTTCAATTAAAGATATAAGAAGTATTACTCCTGCAAATATAACAGTACTCTTAATTTCTCCCTCTTTATTATTTATATAATCTTGCCTATCTTTTACATATCTGTCTATGATATTCAAATGATATTCATTTTGAAATTTATTCATAACGCTTAATTTATCTTTAGGATATATTGTAAATCCATTATTTTTTATTATGACATCATATTTCACAGTATTATTATTTACTAAATAGTCCTGCCTATTTGTTTTACTATCATAATATCCCACTACTTTTAGTTTATTTCCATTTACTTCTACATTTATTTGCTTATTTAGTTTCATTTCATACTGATTAACATTATTTACAATTACTTCATAATCATTTTCTGGTAATCTTCCTTTTGTAATAGTTATATCATCCAGATATAAGTTATAGTCCTTAACTGTAGTATTTGTATTTTCCAATGTATCAACCGCAAATCCAAGTATAAAGTCACTTTGAGTCATATTATTTAATATATTTATAAACATACTTTTATTTGCATAAATTGATTCTGTTCCTTTATCTACAAAACCAACTATTTTAAAGTCTTTCATATCATTTATTGTTAAATCTTTATTTAGTAATTCTTCTGCACTTTTTATTCCCATTCCTGCAAATGATGAAAACTGTGCACTTAGCATATTGTCAATTATTTTTCTATCTATTACTATTTCATATTCATTTTCTGGCATTCTTCCTTGCACTACATCACTTTGACTAATTTTATTTATATCTATAAGTGTACCAGTAAGGTCATAAGAATAATTTGATAATTGATAATATGTATCCATTTTTATTTTAAAAGTTGCTTGTCCTTGTCCAGGTAAAATGTAGTCTATATCTTCTTCATTTTCATATTTTAGATAATCATCTACTTTTACTCTTGCCATATCTACTTGAAGAATATTTTTATCTACTTTTAAGTAGTCAGATTCTTTTATATTTGTAATACCTGCTATATTACTTACACTATACACAATAAACATTGCTGATGCAAAGAATCCTAAAAGTAATATTTTCTTTAAAGTAGTATAATTCATAATTCTATGAATTCCGTTTTTTATTGATTTAAATATTCCATGTATCGAACTATATCTAACTTTGTATTTTTTATCTATAACATCATTCAAATCATATTTATATTTTTCATATATACTCTTATCAATTTTCTTATAATGGTCATCAATAAGTTCTATTGCAGAATTATCGTCTACTACTTCTACTTTTCGATTTTCTGCTTCAATAAATATATTTCCATTTTTGATTACTAATTTTACATCTATTTCATTTTCTTCATTATCTGAATATATATCAATATTAAGTTTTCCGTTTTTGTTATTTACTTTCTCTAAATCTTTCAAATAAATTTTATTATCTAATCTATATTCTAATGATTCTTTAGTCTCGTTTTTATAATCTTTAATTATTTTTCCATCTTGCAATTCTACTATTCTTGTTGCATAAAAGTTTGCTAAATCCACTTCATGTGTTACTAAAATAACTAGCTTTTCTTTAGATATAGCTTTTATGATATTCATTATTTCCAAAGAGTTTTTACTATCTAGATTTCCTGTTGGTTCATCGGCAATTACAATACTTGGATTTTTTACAATCGCCCTTGCTATTGCTACCCTTTGTTTTTCTCCTCCTGATAGCATACTTGCGGGTCTATTTCTATATCTGTACATATTTACTGCTTCTAAAACATAGTTAACTCTTTTTTCTATCTCTTTTTTATTTTTAAGTCCTATCATTCTCAAGCTAATTGCAACATTATCAAATACGGACATATTTTCTAATAATTTATAATCTTGAAATATGTATCCAATATTTAAGTTTCTTATTTTATCAACTGTATTTGTTCTTCTTCTGGTTATCTTTTTACCATTTATGTATATTTTTCCTTTATTAACTTTATCAAGTCCTCCTATAGCATTTAAAAGTGTAGTTTTTCCGCTTCCTGAATGTCCTAAAATTGCAACTAACCCTTTATCTTCTAGTTCTAATGAGGTATTGTTAATAATATGTATTTCGTTTCTTCTTCGTCTATTAAAATATTTATGAACTTTTTCTAGCTTAACCATAACTACACCTCCTCTTTATATGTGTTCATCACTGTATTTTTGAATAATTCTCTAGAATATCTTATTGAAATTAGTCTTGAAATTACGACTAATATCACATACATTAGCACATATTCTTTTAGGGTTAAAAATTCACTGAGTTTGGCTATATATTCTAAGTTTATTACATTTATCTTTACTAGATAAATAAATAGCATTAATACAATATATGATAATGTAGAATTGATGAACAATTCTATATCTAATATCCTTCTGATGTTTTTGTATGTAGCTCCTAGAATTCTTAATGTTGTATAATATATATTTCTTGATTTTAGTATTATTTTTATTATTAAGTATGATATAAAGAACAATACTAAAATTAATATTATTGTTACTACAACTTTAATTATTTTTATAATATTTAGATAATTTGCATCTTGACTTATTTTAAAATCTGTTACTTTCTTAGGATTTAGTCCTAGATTTTCAAGTTCTGTCATTGTTTCATCTATTTTTTCTACATCTTTTACATACACACTCGACTGATATGATTGTTTATCAAAAAGTGAATTGTATTCATTAGTATTTATGAAAATTTTGTATCTATTTGTATCATAAGCATCTGTTCCCAGTAATCTTTTCATGTTTGACTTGATATAAGTATTTGATATACTCAAATTTAATTCATCTTCGTAATAGATATTACTTATTTGTATTTTTATGGATTGTCCTTTTATTTTATTATTTTTGAATTGTGTTTTAAATTCATCATCTACTATTGCTTTTCCACTTTCAACTTTATCATTTGGCTCTACTGTATATTGTTGATATTTATTATTTAGCAAGACTTTCATTGTACTATAATTTTTGTTTAAATCTATTCTTGCTCCTTTTAAAACATCTTTTGATACATAAAATTCACAATCATAATCATTTTTTTCATTAATTGTTTGAATTCCAACTACAATTAAATCTCTGACTTTTTCATTACTCCAAGCACCATTTCCTTGTGTTTTTAGCATTGAAAAGGTTTTATTTAACAAATCATTAAATCTTTCTTTCATGTAATAATGGTCTTTATTTATTCTTATAACTATTTCGTCATCATTTTCTGGCATTCTTCCATAGTCAAGATTACCTTGAAAATTATTTATATCTTTCATGGTTCCATATAGGCTCAAATCATCTCTCTCAATAGGCATTCCACCATCTATAAGGATATCATCTTCAACTAAATAATCGACATTAGATAATTGCTTTATTTTTTCAAATTCTTCATTTGTAAAAGCCGTTCTATCTTTTTTATTTATTAGAATTCTATTTTCTGATAAATCTCTAAATCCAAAACTATAACCATTCTCAACTTGTTCTGCTTCTGTCATTTGAAAGCTAGCATATTCTGCAAGAATAGCAGCACTCATAAAGAAAAACACGGCAAATAGTAGCAAAAATTTTGGTAAAATATTAAAAGTATTTCTTATTCCTAATCTGTATTTATTTGCTAAACTTATATTGTTATACTGACTTTCTATAATAGGCGGTTCTTTCTCAATCTTTTTTATTTCAGTATTTTGTATAATCCTTCCATCATGCATTTTTATAATTCTAGTTGCAAATTCTTCAACCTGTTCAATATTATGAGTTACAACAATAACTAGTTTATCTTTCGCAACCTTTTTAAGTATTTCTATAACTTCTTTTGCAGATTCAGAATCCAAATTTCCTGTTGGTTCATCTGCTACAATGATTGGTGTGTCTTTTACCATAGCTCTAGCTATTGCGACTCTTTGCTTTTGTCCTCCAGATAATTTAGATACTTTTGTATTCTTGAATTTTGTTAAACCAACTTTATCTATAATATCTAATATTTTTTGCTTTACTTTATGCTTTTTATATCCATTTAATAATAAAACTAATTCTACATTTTGATATACTGTGTAGCTATTAATTAAATTATAGCTTTGAAAAATATTGGCTATATATTTTCTTCTATAGTCTTCAAAATCTTTTTCTGAATAGTGGCTGGTTTCTTTGCCTTTTATGTACATTTCTCCTTCTTCATAGCTATCTAACCCAGAAATTACATTTAAAAGTGTACTTTTTCCACTTCCAGACTCTCCTGTTATAACAACAAATTCTCCTATCTTTAATTCCAAGTTTACTTTTGAAAAACCTGTACTAATCATTCCTTTGTTGTAATAAAACTTTGATACATTTTCTAGTTTTAACATAATTCCATCCCCTTTTTTCTACTCCTTAAGGTACAACTACATATAATGTTTCTTTATAAAAATTTATATTTTCATTTTTTGATTTTGTCCATTCTTCTGATTTAGTGTGCATTTTATATATTTCTTTAGTTACTTCAATTTTTTCTAAATCTCTTCCAGTATAATAATTCAGACAATGTAGATTTGCATAAACCGCAAGTAGAGTTTTTTGTGTAAATGTATTTTGTGGAAGATTATTATATGTATCTTTTCCCCCTCTAATGAATATTACATTTTTTACTTCATATTCTGAATTTTCTTCATACTCTATAATACATTCATCAATTTCTTTGCAAAATTTTTCGTCTTCTTGGTTAGTAATTTGATTCATTATTGCTAAATTATAATAGTCAAATATATTTATGGATAAATAAATTATTGATATAACTAACAGTATATAAGCTATATTTTTTTCTTTACTATTTAATGTTTTAAATAGCGTATATATTATTGAAAATCCTATTATTCCACCTATTGCTAAAGAGATTCTTGCTGAAATTGCTGGTGTTTTTTGCAAAAATACTGGTACAATACAAGATGCTATTATTATAAAAATACAAAATAAATATTTTAATATAATGCTTTTGGTATTTTTCTTGGTAAGCACAAATAGTAAAATCAATGTTATTAGTATTATTGAACATATTAAATATTCCGGGAATAAATTAAATGTACTTGTAGTAACAATTTGTATACTCCCTAAAATCATTAAATAAACTGTTTTTATTATATTTAGTGAAAAGTTTCCTATTCTCTCCTGATTCTCATTTGTGAAAAGTTCTCCTATTTTTAGCACTGCCATTATAGATAACAATAATATAATTATTATGGTCGCCATTTTAAATAAGTATTTTGCCCAATCTTTTACTTTTTTGCCTTCATCATCTATTGTAAAAAACAATATACTTAATAATATCCACATATTTAGCGTTCCTTGATATGATAACGCTGCCAATATCATTAGTACCAATGTTTTTATATATGCATATCTTTTATTTTCATAGAGTGTTTTTGATGCATATGTTATTAATAGAATTGATAATGACATTATAATATTCTCTACATATGCAAAGCATTCTACTGTCATTGGATTTAATATTATTAGGAAAGATGCTAGCAGAATGACTATATTTATAACTTTTCGTTTCTTTTTTGATTCTTCTTTTATTTTTTTATCTGCTATACTTTTTATTACCTTATATATATTTAATATAGAGACTGAATATATGATTAAACTTATATATTGTGATATCAATATCCATGCTTCCATTGGAATTCCAGTTTTTGATACTATAGATAGTATTATATAATGTATAATTCTTCCATCTTTTAGTGGAGTTAGTTTATATATATCGTACCCATCTTGTATATTCCAATATGAATCTGTAATTTTATGTGAAATTAAAAATCCTAAGCATAAAAAACTTGCAAGGATAAGTATTATTAAAAATAGTTTTATTTCTTTTTTATAGGTTTTCTTTAGTTTTTCCATTTTCTACTCCAATCACTTTTAAAAATCCCCATTTTTTTGTATCTTTCTTCTTTATAATTTATACCATAAATGAATTTACTTTTCAATTTTTTATGCGAATTATTTGATAAAAAAACTATACCTTTAGATTCATCTAAAAAGCATAGTTTTCCTATATAGTTTTTTATACTATAACACGCATAACTCTCCTCATATGTTTTCTTCTAAGAATTGTTTTAATTGTTCAAATTGCGCTAAATAACTATTTTTTATATTGTTATATATTTCTCTTGATTTTTCTTCATCATATAAATGAGATAATAGATTTCTATCTAACATCATTTGTATCCATATATCGCCATTTTTTATTATTTTATTTTGAAATGCTAACTGGATAATATTTCTAGGACTAGATAGGCCATCTATAAAGCCATTATACTCTAAATAATCTTTCATAATTTTCCATGCTAGTTCAAATGTAAATTCATATCTTTGAATTGTTCCATCAATTATTATTTCTGTAGGTTCCTCTAGCATAGCTTCTTTTAATCTTTCTAAAGCTTTTTTGTAATCTTCATATCTTTCTCTCATTCTTTTCATATTTCTATCCCATCCTCTTCTATGGATTTTAAAAGTTCTTTGTTTTTTATATTTTGTACAAATACTAAATCTATTTTATACTCACAATTTATTTTGTCTACATCATCCATTATTTTATATTTTTGTTCTGTTGTTACATTTTGTACTACGGCAATATCTATATCTGATGTTGGTTTGTAATTGCCTCTTGCTCTTGAACCCAAAATAACAATTTTTATGTTATTTTTTATTGATATATTTCTTATTTCTTCTACTATTTTATCTGATAATCCATACATAATTATACCTCATTTTTATAATATACTATCATTATAAATTTGTAAAGATAATTTTCAAATTTTCGTTTATTATTATTTTCAAAAAGCCAGGGAATTAAATTCCCCGGCCATTGTGATATTCTACAATTGTAATTGAATATCTCCTTTCATTAGAAGTGATTACTATCGTCTGCTTTTTATTTTTTTGTTTTCGATTTTCATCGGAAGGACTTTACTTTGTCCCTCTTCAAATAACCGAAGTAAACAACTCTCAATTTGCTCTCTGCTTGCGTCTCTAAAAACTTCGCTTGCAAGGTCTATAAGTTTGTTGAAAGTTCTTTCAAAATTCGGCTCTTGATAATATCGTTCCTCCTTCCGATATTTTTTTACGTATTTCAGATTCTCTTTTGTTACAAGTATCTGATACATTTTTTTCACTCCTATCGTTTTCAAAATGAATATTTATATTATATCATGTTTTTTCGATTATTTAAAGCTTTTTATTGATATTTAGGCTTTTTTAAGTTATAATTATTTTGTTTTAGGAGGATTTTATGAATACAAATAAAGCCATTCAAATTATAGAGAAGTTAAAAAATTATTATCCAGATGCTACTTGTAGTTTAGATTTTGAAACACCTTTTCAAATGTTAGTTGCAGTTGTACTTTCAGCTCAATGTACAGATGAAAGAGTTAATAAAACTACTCCTTCCATTTTTTCAAAATATCCTACTGTTTATGATTTTGATAATATGGATTTGAGTACTCTTGAAGAATTAATTCACCCTTGCGGATTTTATAAAAATAAAGCTAAGAATTTAAAAGCAGCAGCTCGTACTATAATTGAAAAATACAATGGTGAAGTTCCCAATACTATGGAAGAATTACTTCAAATTCCCGGCGTTGGTAGAAAAAGTGCCAATGTTATCATGTTAGAAGCTTTTCATAATCCTCAAGGTATTGCTGTTGATACCCATGCCAAAAGAATTTCTAACAGAATAGGATTTTCAAATGAATCTGACCCTTTAAAAATAGAACAAGATTTATTAAAAGTTATTCCTAAAGAATACTATTATGATGTTAATCATCTTCTTGTCTGGCATGGAAGAAAAGTTTGTACTGCTAGAAATCCTAGTTGTAATATTTGTCCGATTAAAGAGTTATGTAAAAAAAATATATAAAAGTTACCGATTATCGACTATACATGCATTTTAATATATTATTCATAAAGTATAATCATCCACGGGTAGAACCCGTGGATTTTCATATCGGCCTATAAGGCCTTGTTACAAGCAACCGCTTAAGCGGTATCGTTTGACGGCTTTACGCCCGGTCGCTTGCGTCTTTATTACTTACCACCCTTAAAAGGGTCCTTATATTCTTTTATTGTTATTTGGTCTGTCATCAAATCTTCTTTGAGTTGATTCTCTACATATCGGTATACTGCTGTCTTGTTATTTCCTACCGTACTAACATAATATCCTGTGCACCAAAATTCTCGGTTTCCATATTTGTACTTCAAATTAGCATGCCTCTCAAATATTATCAATGTGCTTTTTCCTTTTAAATATCCCATGAACGATGAGATACATAATTTCGGTGGTATACTTACATACATATGTATATGGTCTGGACATGCTTCTGCATTTATTATTTCAACTTCTTTTCTCCTGCACAATTCCCTCAATATCAATCCTATTTCTTGTCTCAGTTTTCCATATATCTCCTTCCTTCTGTATTTTGGTGCAAACACTATATGGTACTTGCATTCCCATGTTGTGTGTGCTAAACTATCTGTGTATG
>CALXVF010000047.1 GCA_944391895.1 uncultured Clostridia bacterium | reverse complement strand
TTTGCTAGAATTTTTAATGATCTACTTATTTCTGCAATTTCTTGTTCTCTACTCTTAGTATTTCCGCTACCTTGAATAAGCTGTAAGTAATCTATTACTACTAGTCCAATATTTTTTTCTAGTTTTAACTTTCTGCATTTTGCTCTTATTTCTGCAATATTAATTCCTGCACTATCATCTATAAAAATTCCTGCTGATTCAGATAATTCACCTGATGCCACTGCAAGTTTTGACCATTCTTCATCTGAAATATCTCCTTTTGATACTTTTTCACTATCTACCATAGCTTGTGAACAAAGTATTCTGTTTGCACATTGTTCTTTTGACATTTCGAGACTGAATACTACTACTGGTGTATTTGCACTTACTGCCGCATAAGTAGCAATATTTAAGGCAAAAGCTGTTTTTCCCATAGCTGGTCTTGCTGCAATTAATACTAAGTCTGAGTTGTGGAAACCTGCAGTTTTGTTATCTAAATCTATAAATCCTGTTGCCACACCTGTTATATGTTGTTTTTGATTATATAATTGTTCTAATTCTGTGAATGAATCTACTAATATATCTCTAATTGAACTATACCCTTTTTGTGATTTTCTTTGCATTAAGTCAAATATTTTCTTTTCAGCATTGTCCATTAATACTTCGACTTCTTCATTTTGGTTGTATCCTATTTCTATTAATTGATTTGCTGTTTTTATTAAACTTCTTAATATAGATTTCTCTTCTACAATTTTAATGTATTTTTCAACATTTGCAGTTGTAGGTACTTTTTCTGGTAATGATACTAAATACTCTAATCCACCTATTGGTTCCAATTTTCCTATAGATGTTAGTTCATCTTTTAATGTTATAATATCTATTGGTTCTGCTTTAGCATACAAGTTCATTATTGCCTGATAAATGGTTTTATTATCATCTCTATAAAAGTCTTCCGGTTTTAGTACTTCTATAGCTGAGATTACAGCATCTTTATCTGTCATCATACTACCTATTACAGCTTGCTCAGCTTCATCATCGTGTGGTGGTACTTTTCCTAGTTCCATTTTATTACCTTCCTTTTTATTCACCAATTATATGTACTTTTAATTTTCCTGTTACTCCTTCAAATAATTTTAGGTCTACAGTAAATATTCCAACCTGCTTTATTGTTTCTTTTAATTCTATCTTCTTCTTGTCTACATTATAATTGTATTGTGACTTTAGTTGTTCTGAAATTTCTTTTGCAGTTACTCCACCAAATATTTTTCCATTTTCTCCTGCTTTTACTTCTATTTTTAGCATAATTTTTTCAAGCTTTTTAGCTAATTCTTCTGCTTCTTTTTTCTCTGTCATTTTTTTATGTGCTGCTGAGTCTTGCTTTGATTTTAACTTGGCTAAATTCTGTGCATTAGCTTCAACTGCTAAGTTTCTTGGAAATAGGAAATTCCTTGCATATCCATCGTTTGCATTAATAATCTCGTCCTTTTTTCCGACACCTTTTACATTTTCTAATAGTATTATTTTCATTATAGCCTCCTTGTATTAATTTTCAATTTCAAAGAAATATTCATTAATTCTATTTTTCAGTTCTTGTTTTGCATCTTCTAAACTCATATTTTCTAATTGAGCACCTGCTAGAGTTATATGTCCTCCACCACCTAGCTTTTCTAGAATTAGTTGAACATTTATTCCACCTATTGATCTACCACTAATATATATTTTTTCACCTGTTTTTCCTAAAACAAATGATGCATTTATTCCTTCTATTGTTAGAAGTTCATCTGCTGCTTTTGCAGCTATTATATTAGCATTTTCATCATTATTTTCATAAGTAGATATTGCTATTGTTTCATTTATTATTTCAGATTTTGAAACAATATCTGCAATTACTTGGTAGGTTTTTAAATCACTTTGGAACCATTTTTTTACTTTTATAATATCTAGTCCACATTTTCTTAAATATGCTGCTGCCTCAAATGTTCTCACACCTGTTTTGAATGTAAAGCTTTTTGTATCTAACATTATACCTGCATATAATGCTTCAACTTCTAGTTGAGTAAGCTCTATATCTAATTGTGAATATTCTAATATTTCAGTAACTAACTCTGATGCAGATGATGCATATACTTCATGGAATGTTAAAATTGCATTTTCTATATAGTCTGTACTTCTTCTATGGTGGTCGACTACCACTATTTTATTTACTTTTTCTAATAATTCTGGAACTTCTACATAGTTCTTTTTATGAGTATCTACAACAATTAGCAATGTATTTGGAGTCACACTGTCTAGTGCTTCTTGTTTTGTTATAAAAGATTCTATATATTCTCCTGATTTTTTTGCTTCTATTATGAAATTGTCTATTCCTATTCCAGTTGTTTCGTTTACTATTTTGGTTTCTTTTCCAAGAGTTTTACTTAATCTGTATAATCCTAAAGCTGAACCTATTGAGTCCATATCTCCGTTACTATGTCCCATAAGAAGTACATTATCTGCTTCTCTAATTAGTTCTGTTAAGGCATGTGATATCATTCTTGCTTTTACTTTTGTCCTTTTTTCTACTTCTTGAGTTCTTCCTCCAAAGAATTGATATCTACCATCCATTTTTACAATTACTTGGTCTCCACCACGTCCTAATGCTATATCTATAACTGTTTTTGCTGATGCTGATTTTTCTGCATTTGTTTTTCCATCATCTGAAAATCCTATACTTAATGTTGGTTGCGTTATATCTGGTATATCTATTTTTTTAACTTCATCTAGTATATCAAATTTGTCCGCTTCTGCCTCTCTTAAAGCTTTTTTCTCCATTATACAGCAAAACATATCTCTATCTGATTTTACTATTAATGAATTGTATTTTGCTCCCCAGTCGTAGATATATTTTTCTATTTTTGCTATTAACTGTGGTTTTTCTTCCGCAGATATTCTCTGTGTTATTTCTTCATAGTTATCTACCATGATAATACCTATACATAGGTCTAAATCTTTTTCTTTTCTTTCTAACTCTTTTAAATGAGTTTCGTCTATGAAATATAGAATTGTTGTATATTCTTGTTCTTTTGAATGTGTTTTATGTGATTTTACATAAGAACCTACTATTTTATAGTCTTTTCCTTCTATTTTTAAATTTGTTTCTATACTTCCTCTTACTTTATCCCTACTATTATCATCGGAATTTTCTATTGTTAACTTTATTCCTTTTACTATTTCTGTTAAGTATTCATTTGTATTAATTTCCATATTTTCAAATTCTGTAACGAATTTTTCACTCTTCCAAATTACATTTCCATTTGTTTCTATTATTACTAATGGAAATGGTGAATTGATTAATGTTGTTTTTGCTGTTGTATTTACATTTAGTGTTAAGTCTTTTAGTTGTTCAGATAATTCTGCTTTTCTTTTTTTATTTGACCATAACGTGTACAAAATTATTAAAGCATATATTATGATTCCTGGTAATATAAGCTTATAATTTAATACACATAAAGCTATTATTAAAAGCGCTATTATAATTAAATATATTTTTGTCCTTGATATAAATGTCTCCCAATTTTTATAATTGCTATTCGGCATTTTTCTCCCCATTTTCTGCATTATTGTTATACTTAAATTTATACAATAATACATTATATATTGTACTATTTTTATGGTGATTTGTCAATTTTAAAAATGTGAACTTTAATCCTTAAAGTTCACTAATTTTATTTTTAGTTTGAATATATCCATCCATATATAATTCTTCTAACTTACTTTTTTCTAATAATCCAACATGCCTACTTTCTATTTCTAGCAAATAATCTGTTCCATCCCATTCATATTTTGAAAGTTCTTTACAAAGGATTGAAAAAGATTTAGTTAAAATTTGAATTATATTTTCACAACATTTCTTTGGCTCTTTGTCTTTAAACACAATGCTTACAATCTTATCTGCACCTATATTCTTTGCCTCTCTCCAAGGTAAATTTTCTGTAATACCACCGTCTACAAATAACTCTTGATTTACCACTGTTGGTAAAAATATGCCTGGATAACTACAACTAGCTTGCACAGCTGTTCCTATATCTATGTCATTTATATATTTAATGTCTTTATCTTGACTTTTATATTTTACATTTGAAAAAATATATAGTTTTTCATTTAAAATATTTACTGCTGGTATTAATAAAGGTACTTTTATTTGATTTATATTATATATTCCTTTTTCATTACATACCTCATTTACTAGTTTTTTTATTTTTGTTCCACTATTTAATCCATCTATGATTATTCCTTTTGTTACTTTATTTCATTAAAATATCTTTATCATACTGTCAATTTTTTGTATTGTCATGTTAGTATTCATGTATTTTTCATATATCTTTTTTGTAATTTTACTTGGTATACCTAATGCAGTCGCATATACTAAATAGTCATCCCATATTACAATATCTTGCATGTCTCTATCTTTTATTATACTATATTCTTCTATATATTTTTTAAGTTCAAGTATCTTCTGTCTTTCCGTTTTTCCCTTATCAGTTAAAGCTTCTTTATTTGCCAATTTAAATAATATAATACATAATATACTAAAAATAATATTTACTATATTTGTATTAATTATTGCTGCAAATATTGTTAATAAAATCAGTACCCATAAAATTATATTTATTCCCCTACTTTTTCTAGTTATTGCTTTAATACATATGAAAATAACTGGTGAAAAAATCATTGTCATTGCTACTAATTCCATGCTTCCATGAAACATATTTATAATCAAAATAAATACTACTGCTATACATTGTATTAACAATAATAACATCTTTTTTCCTCTATTCAATATTCCTTTATTGTATAGTTCGTCTAATATATCTGATTTTATTGATTTTATATATTCATATATTTGTCTTGTTTTCTTATCATTTTTTGTAAAAATCTCTTTAAATTTCGAAAAATTCATGGTGTTTTTATCTTCGAACAATACATTGATAACCTTATTCTCATATTCATTCAAATCATGTCTTGATACTAACTGTAATTGCTCTTCTCCGATTATTTTAATATTGCCTTTTTTTATTTGTTCTAACACTACAGTCATAAATAATTCTTTTATGCCAATTTTTCCATCATTTATTATTTCGGCAATTACTGGACTTACTAATCCTTGAAAATCTCTCCTTATATTTTTTACTTTTGATTTTTTGCTTGTTATAATGTAGTACAAGCTATAAAGTATAAACAGCATAGTAAATAAAAATGCGTATGATACAAATGTTTCAAATCCACCTTCTTCTATTAATATACTTTTAATATTATTCTCGTCATAACTAAAGTTTTTTTCTTTTCCAAAATCATTTAGACCTCTATTAAATATTAGCTTAAATGATGTTATTCCATTTACATTACTTTGTGCGTATTCATATTGTGTATCTGAAATCTTATTTATCTCGTTTTTATTAAATGTTTTTTCTTTTCTTATTTCAAAGATACTAGCTGGTGCATGTAAATTAAAAGTAATATGTAGATTTTCAAATTTTGATTTTAGCGAACCAGAAGTTATTATGTCAGTAACCACTACATCTGTATATTTTATAGTTTTTGATGATTCTAAATTATATTCTGCTTTAACTTTCACTATCTTATCTTGGTTCGTATTGTTGGTTAACTCTTTGTTTATTTCATCTTCATCATACTCTTTATCATCTATATATAAAAATTTAGGTTTCTGTTCACGAAATAAACTTTCGTATTTCAAAGATTTATGAGGTGGAATTTTTATTGTCATTTCATCACAAACTTCAATACTTTTCATTTTTATATTAATTGTCATCTCTCTATTTTCTACAGTAAAAGATGGCAGAAAAATAATTAATAAAAATATTGCCACTACTAGTAAAATTTTTAGTCCTGTTTTTATTATTGTTTTTTTCATTTTATTTCCCCTTTTATGAAAAATAGACCCTTTTTCATAAAAGCATCGAAGGGTCTATCTTTCTTGAACTTCAAAGAATAAATTTCTAAAGTTCTCATTTATTTTATTCTGCTTCTGCTCCTGATTCAACTTCTTCAGTACTAATATGTGTATTTTGATATCTTTGCATACCTGTTCCTGCAGGAATTAATTTACCAATTATAACATTTTCTTTTAGTCCTATTAAGTCATCAGTTTTACCTTTAATAGCAGCTTCTGTAAGTACTTTTGTTGTTTCTTGGAATGATGCTGCTGATAAGAAGCTGTCTGTTGCTAAGGCTGCTTTTGTAATTCCAAGTAGAATTCTCTTTCCTATAGCTTTCTTCTTTCCTTCTTTTTCTAGCTCTGCATTGATGTTTTCTAAGTCATTAATATCTACTAGTGAGCCTGGAAGTAAGTTACTATCTCCATTGTCTTCTACTCTTACTTTCTTAAGCATTTGTCTTGCTATAACTTCTATGTGTTTATCGTTAATATCAACACCTTGGTTTCTATATACTTTTTGAATTTCTTGTACTAAGTATTCATGTACTCCCTCTGGTCCTTTTATTACTAAAATTTCATTAGGATTTATTGAACCTTCTGTAATTGGATCACCAACTTCTATATGGTCACCCTCTGAAACGCATAGTTTTGAACCAAATGGTATTGAGTATGTTTTTGCATTGTCGCTAGATACAACTGTAACTTCTTTCTTTTTCTTTTCTTCTGAAATTTTTACAGTTCCTTCTATTTCTGAAATTATTGCTAATCCTTTTGGTTTACGAGCTTCAAATAGCTCCTCAACTCTAGGAAGACCTTGTGTGATATCTGCAACACCTGCAACACCACCTGAGTGAATTGTTCTCATTGTAAGCTGTGTACCAGGTTCACCAATTGATTGTGCAGCTATAGTTCCAACAGCTTCACCAATTGTGATAAGTTCACGTGTTGCTAAGCTCATTCCATAACATTTAGCACAAATTCCATGTTTTGTTTTACAGTTTAGTGGAGAACGTACTGTTACTTTTTCTATTCCACTTTCGACTATCTTCTTAGCTACTTTTTCTGTTATTAGTTTATCTGTTGTAGCTAATATTTCGCCTGTTGTTGGGTCTTTTATATCATTTAGTGGGAATCTTCCTACTAATCTTTCTTGTAAACTTTCTATTACTTGGTTTCCATCTTTTATTGCATATACTTCTAGTCCTTCATGAGTACCGCAATCATCTTCTCTAATGATTAAGTCTTGAGATACATCAACCAATCTTCTTGTTAAATATCCTGAATCGGCTGTTCTTAAAGCTGTATCTGAAAGTCCTTTACGAGCACCATGGGCAGATATGAAGTATTCTAGTGAATCTAGACCTTCACGGAATGAAGATTTAATTGGTATTTCAACTGTTTTACCAGTTGTACTTGCCATAAGTCCACGCATACCTGCAACTTGTCTTAACTGGCTTATATTACCGCGGGCTCCAGATTTTGACATCATAAATATTGGGTTTAGATTATCAAAATTCTTTTGCATTGCATCTGCAACTCTATCTGTTGCTTTTTCCCAAATCTTAATTACATTTGCATATCTTTCATTATCTGTTATGAAACCACGAGCAAATTGTGCTGTAACTTTATCTACTTCTTTTTGAGCTTCTTCTAAGTCTGCTGCTTTTTCTTCTGGTACTTTAACGTCATCTATTGATACTGTCATACCAGCAGTTGTACAGTATTTATATCCTGTTGATTTTATATAGTCAAGAAGTTCTGCTGTTCTATCTAGTCCATGAACATCTATACATTTTGCAATTATTTGTTTTAATTGTTTTTTAGCAGCTGTGAAGTTAATTTCTAATTCGAATTTGTTTTCTTTTTTACTTCTATCTACAAATCCTAAATCTTGAGGTATTCCTTTATTGTATATAATTCTTCCAACTGTTGTTTCTATCATTCCATGATCTATTTCATTTCCATTTTCATCTAGTTCTGACATTCTTACATGTACTTTTGCATGTACTCCTAAATCATGGTTAGCATATGCCATTTCTGCTTCATCTGTTGAAGAGAAATACATTCCTGCTCCTAATGTTCCTTTTCTTACTTGTTCTTCATAAGAATCATTAGGGTCTGCTTCTACATCCATTGTTAGGTAATATGCACCTAAAATCATATCTTGTGATGGTTCTGTAATTGGTTCACCATCTGTTGGTTTTAACAAGTTATTTGTTGATAACATTAAATATCTTGATTCAGCTTGTGCTTCTGGAGATAATGGTAAGTGAATAGCCATTTGGTCTCCGTCGAAGTCAGCATTAAATGCTGTACAAACTAATGGATGTAATTTTATTGCTCTACCTTCAACTAGTACTGGTTCAAATGCTTGAATACCTAATCTATGAAGTGTTGGAGCACGGTTTAGCATTACTGGATGGTCTTTTATAACATCTTCTAATACTTCCCAAACTGCTGGATCTAGTCTTTCAACCATTCTCTTTGCATTTTTAATATTATGTGCTAAGTTTCTAGCAACTAATTCTTTCATAACAAATGGTTTGAATAATTCAACAGCCATTTCTTTTGGAACACCACATTGATATATTTTTAGTTCAGGTCCTACAACGATAACTGAACG
>CALXVF010000046.1 GCA_944391895.1 uncultured Clostridia bacterium | reverse complement strand
TTCGGTCCGTTCGACTTGCATGTCTTATGTGCGCCGCCAGCGTTTATCCTGAGCCAGGATCAAACTCTCAAATTAAAAACCGATTATATGCTTCGTTCTAGTTCGTCAAACTTCTTTGTCACTTCGTCAATATACAATTAGTATAATTTCCTCGTGACTCATTGTTTTCCTGCTATAACTCGCATCTAATCAATTTTGATTAAATTTTATTTTTGAGTTTTAGCTCATTATTATTTTTCTTTTTTTAGTAGTACTTGACTACCGCAAATTTTTATTGGTTTCTCAAAAGATTTATTGTTTACTTTTCAATGTACTTTCGCTCCCGACCGGGAACGTATTTGATTATACTATGCTCCTAAAAAAAAGTCAACACTTTTTTTGAAATTTTTTTAATTTTTTTTAAAAATTTTTAAGAACGTCCTTAAAGTACATTTTTTCGTTCAAGGAACGTCCTTAATCTAATACTATTCAACTGTAAATATTGGATCTAAATTAATTCCTATTGACGCCGCTTGGTTTATATATACAGTATTTATTTGTTTCTTTACTAAGTTTACAAATTCTTTTAAATAGTCTGCATCATAATCATTTATAACTGCAACTTTATCGTCTTGCATTTCTTCTAGTGTTCCTATATCATTTGTGAAGCTGATATTGTCATTATACTCAAATGTAATTCTTTTGATGTCATCTACTAATTTTATAGTCAAATGATTTTGTATATTGTTTTCTGATACTGTTCCTGTTAGAGAGTATATAAATTCTGCGCTCTTTATTATGTCATTTTCTTCATTTTGTATTTTCACAATATACCCATCAGTGTTTTTTTCTAATTTTACAGTTGTTATCTTGTTTTCATCTTCAATTTTTAGTATTACATAATTATCGTCATCATTTTGAATATGACTCAATGTTATTATTTTATTATCATATTCTATTTTTGTTTGAATATTTTTTTGTCTATTTTCATATACAGTTATTACAATTTCTCCAGCTAGGCTAGAATCATTTTTTAATAGTTCTATCCTTTCTTTCATTTTACTATTTAATGTATTTATATCTGTGAAGTCTTGTTTTAAATTTAAAAGTCTACATTTTGAAGTTATAAAGTTCATCATTATACTATCTTTTGTCATTTCTTCTAATATAGAAATTTGCAAATTACTATTTTGCTCAGAATTTAATTTTAATGAATATGATGTTGTTTGATAAGTTTGTCCTTCTATTTCTATTTTTTCACTATCATTTTTTGTATAAGCCGTGTCAGGTGCTTGATTATTTATCATTCTAATATATTTTGCAATACTATTTTTTTCATTATTCTTTATTTCTAGTATTTTTTCTATATTTAATGGCATGATTTGTTCTGGTACATTTTCTGCATATTCAAAATCGATTTTATCTGCTAACTCATTTAGCTTTTCATTTCTTACTACAATATATCCATCTGCAATTTGTGGCGCATAAAATCCATATAGCTTTTTATTTCTAGCTATTGTCATATTAAACAGTTCTGTATTTTCGCTATTTACAGTAACTCTTGTATTGCTTTTTTCACTTTTATTATCAGTTTTACCATTTAGAGTTAGTCTTATTTTATTTAATATGCTTGCATCTGCAATATTATTTGATTCTGTTATTGTCATTTCTCCTGATGTTATATATGGCGTTGATTCTTTAGTATTTTGATATGTTTTATATCCATCTGATGTCTCTAATATTTCAAATGCTTCTGGAATTTGTTCAAAATACCTAAAAAATGCTCCTCTTTTTGTTCTAAAAATATCAGTAGTATTATACAATACTAATATTATTGCACATGCAAGTACTATTACAGAAAAAATAATTATTAAATTTCTTTTTAATTTATTTGGCTTCATTTATTTTCTCCTTTGTTTCATAACTTCATACATAACTATTGCCGCTGATACAGAGGCATTTAATGAATTTATTTTTCCCTTCATTGGAATTTTTATTAGGAAATCGCAATTTTCTCTCACTAATCTACTCATTCCGAATCCTTCACTTCCTATTACTATTCCGATTCCACCTTTATAATCTTGTTCATCATAATATGAACTTCCTTCTGCATCTGTTCCATATATCCAAATATTTTTTTCTTTTAAATAATTGATTGTTTCATTTAAGTTATTTACCCTTGCTATTTTTACATATTCTGCCGCTCCTGCAGATGTTTTATTAACTGTACTATTTACTTGAGCAGCTCTTCTTTTTGGTATTATAATTCCATGAACTCCACTACATTCTGCTGTTCTTATAATAGAACCTAAATTGTGTGGGTCTTCTATTTGATCTAATATTAGTATGAATGGATCTTCATTTTTTTGCTTTGCATTTTCTAAAATATCATCAACTTCACAGTATTCATAAGGTGGAATTATTGCTATTACTCCTTGATGATTGTGTGTTTGAGACATTTTGTCTAATTTTGATTTGTCTATTTCAGTTATAATTACTCTATTATTCTTTGCTAATCTTATTATTTCTAATATTGAACCGTGCTTTTCTCCTCTTTGAATAAATAACTTATTAATATCTTTTCCAGATTTTAATAATTCTATTACACTATTTCTTCCTTCTATTTGATTTTCTTCCATTATTATACCTTTCTATTCTTTATTATCTGCTTTTAGCACATTTAAAAATGCTTCTTGAGGAATTTCTACATTTCCAAACTCTCTCATACGCTTTTTACCTCTTTTTTGTTTTTCAAGTAGTTTTTTCTTTCTTGTTATATCTCCTCCATAGCATTTTGCTAAAACATCTTTTCTTAATGCAGAGATTGTTTCTCTTGCAATTATTTGTCCTCCAATTGCTGCTTGTATTGGTATTGTAAATAATTGTCTTGGAATTTCTTCTTTTAGTCTTTCTGTTAATGTTCTTCCTCTATTGTATGCATTTGACCTATGCACTATAAAAGATAGTGCATCTACTGGTTCATTATTTACATATATATCTAGTTTTACTAAATCTGATTCTTTATATTCTTTTAGGTAATAATCAAGTGAAGCATATCCTTTTGTTTTAGATTTTAATGTGTCGAAAAAGTCATATATTATTTCATTTAATGGTAATTCATATTTTAATGTTACTCTATTTTCATCTAAATATTGCATATCTATATATATGCCTCTTCTATCTTGACAAAGTCCCATTACATTTCCTACAAAATCTTTTGGCACCATTATACTAGCTTCAACATAAGGCTCTTCTATTCTACTTATTTTAGCTGGTTCTGGAAGATCTGTTGGATTATATATTTCCATCATTTCTCCATCTGTTTTATACACTTTATATATAACTGATGGTGCTGTTGTAATTAAGCTTAGGTCGAATTCTCTATCTAGTCTTTCTTCTATTATTTCTAGATGCAATAGTCCTAAAAATCCACATCTAAATCCTGAACCTAAAGCATTTGATGTTTCTGGTTCATATTCTAATGCAGCATCATTTAATTGTAGTTTTTCTAGTGCAACTTTCAAGTTTTCGTAATCGCTTCCATCCATAGGGTACAATCCACAATATACCATTGGATTTACTTTTTGATATCCTGGAAGTGGTTCTTTTGCTAGTTTTTGATTATTTGTGATTGTATCTCCAACTCTTATATCTGATAGGCTTTTTATACTTGCAGCAATATATCCAACCTCACCTGCACTAAGTTCATCAGTCACTTCATATCTTCCTGGTTCAAAATATCCTACTTCTGTGACTAAAAAGTTTTTCCCAGATGACATTAGTTTTATTTCGTCTCCTACTTTTACTGTGCCATCTTTAATTCTGACATAAGCTAACGCTCCTTTATAATCATTATAGATTGAATCAAAGATTAATGCTTTAAGTGGAGCGTTTTCATCTCCGGTTGGTGCAGGTATATCTGTTACTATTTTTTCTAATACCTCTTCTACATTTAGTCCTGTTTTTGCTGAAATACAAGGACTATCCATAGCTGGTATTCCTATTATATTTTCTATTTCTTCTTTTACTTCGTCAGGTCTTGCACTTGGAAGGTCTATTTTGTTTATTACAGGTACTACTTCTAGATTATTATCTATTGCTAAATATACATTAGCTAGAGTTTGTGCTTCTACTCCTTGTGTACTATCTACTACTAATATGGCTCCTTCACACGCTGCCAAACTTCTTGAAACTTCATAGTTAAAGTCTACATGTCCAGGTGTATCTATTAGATTTAACTCATATGTATTCCCATCTTTGGCATTATATTTCATTCTTATTGCTTGTGATTTGATTGTAATTCCTCTTTCTTTCTCGATGTCCATATTATCTAGTACTTGTTCTGACATTTCTCTTTTTGTTAGAACTCCTGTCATTTCAATCAATCTATCTGCTAATGTTGATTTTCCATGGTCTATATGTGCTATTATACTAAAATTTCTAATGTATTTTTTATCTTTCATATTTTTCCTTTCTTTTATCTAAAATATTAACATAAATAAATTGATTTTACAATAGCAAGAACAAAAGCAAATTCATTTATTTTTTTGCTATATAAGAAACTTCCCTGCCGAAAACGAGTTTCAGCAGGGAAGTGGAGTTTAGTTTAAATGTCTACTACAACCATGTCATCCGTCAGGTTAATTGCTGTCCTATTTTTAGCGTTTATGACAAACTTGTTTCCATCGATATCTATAACAAGTTGTCCGACCGCATATATTGGTTTATTTTGAATAAAAATTTCCGGCATAGTTACAATGTGTCCAATCCTAACATTCGTCAATTTCTCAGCAATTTCTTGCTGACTCATTTCTCCGTCCACGAAGCAGAAGTACATGGTTCCATATGGAACTGTTACCTCCTCGACATCCTTAGTTGAGCATTGAAAGATTTCGTACCGTTCGTTGGTTTCCAAATCCCTCTCAACGCATACCAACCAATATTTTGGTTTTTGCATGCTTCTCACTCCTTTTTTATTTAATGTAGCTTATATTATATCACATTTTATGTCTACTGTAAAGTATTATATATTTCTCCAAAATTAATATTATTAAATTTTTCTCCAAATGTTTCTATATTTAAAATTCTATATTCTGGATTTTCTTCTGATTTTGTAAAAGATATTTTAATATAGTCATTTGGTAAAATATCTTCTATGATCTCTCCCCACTCAAATATACAAATACCCTTTGAAAAGTATTCTTCTCCTCCAATATTTTCAAATTCATATATATCTCCTAATCTATACAAATCAAAATGATATATATTTATTTTGTCATTTTTGTATTCGTTTACTATTGTGTATGTTGGGCTTGATATTTCGTCTTGAAGATCAAAGTAATTAAGAAGCCCTTCAACAAATTTTGTTTTTCCCGCTCCTAATTCTCCTGATAAGACTAGTACATCTCCACATTTTAAATTTTCTGCTAATTTTTTCGCGTATTCTTTTGTTTGAAATTCACTTTTACATATTATTTGATACATGTTTTTCCTTTCTTTTGCCACATAATTTTTTCCATGGCATTTTTAATAGTACCCCTTCTATTAAACATATTGCAATTATTACTCCTATAAATTGTGGTATTGTGAGTGTTATTGTAGCACTTTGATTATTTTGCTGTTTATTCTCCTCGTTTTCTACTTCTTGCACCATTTCTGTAGATGTTTCTTTAATAACTTTAATTGTATAGGTTAAGTTTTGGTCATCTTTTGACATTGTTATTTTTATTATGTTTTCGCCTTCGACAAATGTTTCTGGCTTTTCTATTTTTACATAATCATTATACTCTCCAGCTTCTGTTGCTACTTCAATATCTTTTATATCGCTAGCAATATTACAAGTATATTCATAAGTGTCTATATTAAATGTTGGAGTAAATGCTATTTCTTGCTTTTCACCATTTTCTTTTACTCCAGTTAACATTAATGAGTTCATACCGAATTGTGGTGTTGCTTCCTCTTCTTGTTCTGTTTCTTTGACATCTTTTACTTTATCTTTATTTGTATTTGGTTTGTTACTTGCTGGTGTTTTGTTTGAGGAATTATTGTTGTTATTGTTTGAATTATTAGAATTACTTGGTGGTTCTGTTGCTGGTTTTTGCTTTTCTTTAACAGTTATTGTAACAGATTTACTACCAGTAACTTCTACTGGTACTGGGTCTGTTGTTGCCAAGTCTACAGCTGTAACTGTTATTGTAGTCGTTCCAGCAGATTTTGCGGTTAATGTAAATGTTTCTGAATCGTATTTTATACTTTGAGTTTCTGTAACACTTACAACTGATGGATTTGATGATTTCATACTTATTCTTCCACCTACTCCGCTTCCTACTGTTAATGTAAATGTATTTCCTACCTCTGGATTCTTATTTGAAACACTTACAGTAAGTCCTTTAGCAGCTTTTATTGTGTTTGGTATAAAAAGTACTATACTTATTATCATAATAATTGTTACTAATTGTATTGTTTTCTTTCTCATATGTTACTCCTTTATCTCGCTGAAATTTCTCTTACGTCTAAGATGTCATTCATTATCATCATATAATCTATTGCGGAAATTTTATTATCTTCATTTATGTCTGCTACATCTTTTTCTATATCACCTGTTATGTTTTTTACTTCCATTATTTTATTCATTACAAGCATATAGTCTATTGCTGAAATTTTACCGTCCCCATTTATATCACCATATAATTTGCAAATATAAGTTTGTATGCAATTATCTCCTCTGTAAATTTCAATTTTTGTACCAGTTCCAACGATTTTTTCTGCATTGACTTTTACTTTCAAATCTCCTGTAACTTTAATATGTTTTGCAAATTCTTCAGCACTAATTTCTCTTGCAAAATTAGATATAACTCCATTTGTTTCTTTGTAATCTTCTATTTCTATTTTTTCTGATTCTACTAGTTTATTTACAGTTATCTCTATGATATCTGTCTTTTTATATTGCTCATAAGTTGCTGTAATTTTTGCTGTTCCTTCTTTCACTCCTGTTACTAATCCATTTGCATCAACCTTTAAAATATTTTCATCAGATGATTTGAATGTTACTTTACTGTCTAAGCTTCCTGTATCTGTAAATAATTGCATTTTTGAACCTATTAGCATGCTTGCTTTTTCACCATTTTGAATTGTGATATTTGGATTTATGACTGTAACTTGAACATTTGCAGATATTCTATCATTTCCATCTGCTGTGGCTGTAATTACTGCTGTTCCATCTCCTACTGCAGTTATATTACCATTTTGGTCAACTGTTGCTACTTTTGAATTATTTGTTGTCCAATTTATTTTTTTATTTATCGCTGTTGATGGTGAAATACTTGCATCTATTTTTGTTTTTTCTCCCACTACAATACTTACATTTGATTTATTCAATATAATTTCTGCTACCACGTCTGTTTTCTTTTTTAGTCCATAATGATCTACTACAGCTTTTCCATCAGCTTCTGCTAATTTCTTTAGTTTCGCATCTGTATTTATAAACTGTACATCACTTCCTTGTATGAAACAATGTTCTATTAGAATAGATGTAATTCCTGTTCCTTTTGTTATATCCGGTCCTCTATCTTCTGCATTTCCTTTCATTGCATATCTTATTATGCCGTAATAATCAGCTTTTGTTCCATCTGAATATTCCCATTTTGGTCCTACATCGTTACAAAGTCTAGTTTTAACTCCTCTGTTATATATTCCTAAACTTGATAAATTACCCAATATAGCATTTCCTATTTCTGATGATTCTTGGTTATATTTATAGCATGATGTATTGTCTGTTACATAAACTTCTGCTCCATGCCAATCTGCTTCACCTAGTGTGGCGTTGAAGTGTAGACACAAAAGTAAATCTGCTTTATTATTTCTAGCACACATTCCTCTATCTAATACTGACATTTCTGTATTATTATCTAGTCCATTATGTGTCATGATGATTTCTACACCATAGTAATCATCAAAGTATTCTTTTAAGTATCTTGCTGTTTTTAAGGTGATGTCTTTTTCCATTATTCCATAATTATAGTTGATTGCTCCAGTTTCATGTCCGCCATGTCCTGGATCAATTACTATTTTCATTGTTTTTACTGTTTCTGCAAAACTCATATTTATTCCTGATATTATATAAATTATTATGCAAATTAGTATACTACATATTATTTTTCTACTTGTCTTTTTCATTTCATTCCCCTCAGGCATTATTGTATATCAAGTGCTATTTTTTTGCAAGAAAAAAATTGAACTTCTTATGTCTATAGCAATTGAAAAAAGAAACGACCTTTTAGCTTTTGCTACAAGACCGTTTCATGTTTAATTCTTTATTGCTTTTTTAATATTATGTGAACTTGTATACACTTTCAGTGTAACTATACCAGCCACAAGCATTCCTATAATACTGTTTACAATACTATGAAATATAAAGTGTAACACGAGCTGAATAGCTACCGAAGAAACTGAACGCAAGGCTGATGTCACGGTCCGAACCAGGATAAACTAAACCGGAACCGTCGCAACCACCACCACGAAGAACGCGGTAGTTAGTAGAGTACGCCTCTTGTGTCCATTCAAAATAGTTTCCGGCTAAATCAAATATTTCGTTTGCTTTATATGTTGAAACTGAACCTGTATTTATTGGTGAACTACTACCATAATTTCCCCATAAACTTGAGTCTGTATCTGTATTATATCCATTTCTACTTAACCAACTCATTGTTTCATCCCACTGGCATCCATATATC
>CALXVF010000045.1 GCA_944391895.1 uncultured Clostridia bacterium | reverse complement strand
ATACCTAAAGATGGTATGAAAGTAGTAATATTAGGTACTGTTTCGGTTTTTGAAAGAGATGGACAATACCAAGTATATTGCAAAGCAATGAAACAAGAAGGAATAGGAAATCTGTATGAAGAATATCAAAAACTAAAAGCTAAACTAGAAAAAGAAGGACTATTCGATAATTCTCATAAAAAGAATATTCCAATGTTTCCAAAAACAATAGGAGTTCTTACTTCGTCAACAGGAGCGGTTATAAGAGATATAATTAATGTATCTACAAGAAGAAATCCAAATGTGCATATTAGACTTCTTCCAGTACCTGTACAAGGTCAGGGAGCTGCTGAAAAAATAGCAGAAGGCATAAGAAAAATGAACGAAGAAAAATTAGCCGATGTCCTTATAATAGGAAGAGGAGGAGGTTCATTAGAAGACCTATGGCCTTTTAATGAGGAAATAGTAGCAAGAGCAATATATGATTCTGATTTGCCAATAATTTCGGCAGTAGGACACGAAACTGATTTTACAATAGCAGATTTCGTGGCAGACTTAAGAGCACCAACTCCTTCAGCTGCAGCAGAATTAGCAGTTCCTAATATAGAAGATGTGGAATATACAATAAAAACATATCAAAATAGATATAGAGTTGCTCTTAAAAGAAGAGTAGAACTTATGAAATTAAGATATGAAAAATGTATGACAAGAAGAGTATTCAAAGAACCATTGCAAAAAATAAATGAAAGAGCAATTACTTTAGATATTTTAGTAAAATCAATACAAAATAGTATTCAAAATAAATTACATAAATCAAAGACAAGCGCAGTAGAAATAATAACAAAGCTTGATGCATTAAGTCCGTTAAAAACTTTAGCAAGAGGATTTAACATTGCAGAGAAGAATGGCAAAATCATAACTAAAAAGCAAGATGTTAACTTGGGAGATGAAATCACTTTGCGATTTATTGATGGAAATGTAGTAACTAAAGTAATTGATAAATAGGGGGAAATATGGAAGAATTAAGTTTCGAAGAAGCAATGCAAAAATTAGAAAAAATAGCAGATGAATTAGAAAAAGACAATTTAGATTTAGACACATCTGTTAAAAAATTTGAAGAAGGAATGAAGTTATCTAAAAAATGTAATGAAATGTTACAAGAAGCAGAAAAGAAAATAACTATATTAATAGATGGGGAAGAAAAAGATTTTACAATAAAAACAGAGGAGTAAGCAATGATAGAATTTTTTAATCAATATAAATTTTTAATAGTGCCATTTGTACTATGGTTTGGAATACAAACATTCAAAGTATTATATGAGTATGTAAAAGAAGGAAAGTGGAACCTAAAAAGATTTATGGGAGCTGGTGGAATGCCAAGCTCACATTCAGCAGTTGTTGTGTCTTTAGCAACTTTAATAGCCAAATACATAGGAATTGATTCTCCAGTTTTTGCTCTTAGTGCACTATTTGCTTTTATAACAATGTATGATGCTGCTGGGGTAAGAAGAGCTGTTGGAGAGCAAGCACATATTTTAAATAAAGTAGTAAAAGAATATAAAGAAATGACTCCAAGTGAATATTTACAAGAAAAAACTGGTCATACCCCTGTACAAGTAGCTGCAGGAGCTCTTATAGGCTTAGTTACAAGTTTAATAGTTTAACATATTTATTTTAAAATCGTTTCATTGATATTGAAAACATAATTAGTGTAAATTTAATAATAATAATGTTTTACTATTTCACGTCGCGAGGACGCGTCGCCCGACTCACTCTTGGCTACGCCAAATCGCTCCTCTGAAATTGAAAACATTATTATTATTAAATTTACAATATCTATGCTAAGCTATGAAAGGAGATGTAAAATGGAAGATATAGAAATTGCAAGAAATGCTAAGTTAAAGAATATAAATGAAATAACTAGCAAGTTAGGTATTCCAGAAGATGAAGTTGAGCCTTATGGAAAATATAAGGCAAAAATATCTATAAACTATTTAAAACAATTTGAAGATAGAAAAAATGGAAAACTAATACTAGTTACAGCAATTAATCCAACACCTTTAGGAGAAGGAAAAACGACTACATCAATTGGCCTTTCAGATGGACTAAATAGAATAAACAAAAAATCTGTATTAGTATTAAGGGAACCTTCATTAGGACCTGTATTTGGAATAAAAGGAGGAGCAACTGGAGGAGGACATTCTCAAGTAGCTCCGATGGAAGACATAAACTTACATTTTACAGGAGATATACATGCAATAACATCAGCTAATAATTTACTTAGTGCGATGATAGATAATCACATATTTCAAGGTAATGAATTAGGTTTTGATAAAGTTGTATGGAAAAGATGTGTAGACCTTAATGATAGAGCTTTAAGAAAAGTTGAAATAGGACTTTCAGGAGAAAAGAATATGTCTCCAAGAGAAGATTCGTTTGATATCACAGTTGCATCAGAAATCATGGCAATTTTTTGTTTAGCAACTTCTATTAAAGATTTAAAAAGAAGATTAGGAAATATAATTGTAGGATATACTAAAGAAAGTAAGCCAATAACTTGTCATGATTTAAAAGCAGAAGGAAGTTTGACAGTTCTTCTAAAAGACGCATTAAATCCTAATATAGTGCAAACATTAGAAAATAATCCAGCAATAATACATGGTGGACCTTTTGCAAATATTGCACATGGTTGTAATAGTATTTTAGCAACAAAAATGGCTCTAAAATTAGGAGATTATGTTGTGACGGAAGCAGGTTTTGGTGCAGATTTAGGAGCTGAAAAATTCCTAGACATTAAATGTAGAAATTTAGGTAAATCACCTGATGCAGTTGTTATTGTAGCAACTTTAAGAGCTTTAAAATATCATGGTGGAGTTGCAAAAGAAGATGTGAATGTGAAAAATACCGAAGCCATAAAAGAAGGAATACATAATCTATTAAAACATGTTGAAAATATAAGAAAATATGGATTAAACCCAATTGTAGCCATTAACAAATTTACATCAGACACTGAAGAAGAATTAGATGTATTAAAAAAATTATTAGAAGGAAAAGTAGAATATAGTTTACTTGAAAACTGGGCAAAAGGTGGAGAAGGTGCTATAGATTTAGCTGAAAAAGTAGTAAATATTTGCGAAAAAGAAAAAGATTTTAAACCAATATATGAATTGTCTGGAAGCATAAGAGAAAAAATTGAGACAATTGCTAAAGAAATTTATGGAGCAACAGGAATTACTTATTCAGAACAAGCAATTTATGATTTAGAAAAAATAGAAAAATTAGCAAAAAATATGCCAGTTTGTATAGCAAAAACACAGTATTCATTTTCAGATGATCCAAAAAATTTACTTTGCGAAGAACCATTTAATATAAATGTAACTTCTATTGAAATAAAAAATGGAGCTGAATTTATAGTAGTAAAAGCAGGAAAAATTATGACAATGCCAGGATTACCAAAAAATCCAGCAGCAGAAAAAATAGACATAGATGAAAATGGAAACATTATAGGAATATTTTAAAAAAATGTATAAAAAAACCTCTTTTGGTAAAAATAATGCCAAGTGAGGTTTTTTATGAAAAGTAAAAGAAAAATTGGTATTTTATTAATTTTAGCTGTTATGCTTTTTGTAAGTTATAATATTGTTGTTAGAAGTGCAGAAGTTCAGGCTTTATCTAAATATGGCTCAAGAGGAGAAGAAGTAAGGCAAATACAAACAAAACTAAAAAGATGGGGATATTATTCAGGAAATGTTGATGGAATATATGGAAGCGCTACTTTAGCTGCTGTAAAAAAATTTCAACAAAAAAATAAATTAAAAGTAGATGGAATTGCAGGAAAACAAACACTAGAAGCAATGGGAATATTTAATTCTTCAAGCAGTAGTTCTTCATCAAGTTCAAGTAGTAATGTAAGTTCGAGTAATCTAAATCTACTGAGTAGAGTGGTATATGGAGAGGCAAGAGGAGAAAGCTACACAGGACAAGTTGCAGTAGCTGCAGTTGTATTAAATAGAGTAAAACATAGTTCATTTCCTAATACAATTTCTGGTGTAGTATATCAATCTGGAGCTTTTGATTGTGTTTCTGATGGACAAATTAACTTGACACCTAATGAAACAGCAAAAAAAGCAGCGCAAGATGCATTAAATGGATGGGACCCAACGTACGGGGCAATTTATTATTTTAATCCAGCAACAGCTACAAACAAATGGATATGGTCAAGACCAATGACAGTAACTATTGGAAAACATAGATTTTGTAAATAACTATGCTTAAATGGCTACAATTCACATCTAATATTAGTTAAAGGAAATTGTATATTATAAGATTTTTTGTTCTTTGTTGTCGGGACTAAAGTCCCTTCAAGCTACGCGGAACTGCAAAATCTTTAATATACAATTTTTTTGACAATTATTTAATTGTAGCCATTTAAGCATAGTTGCTTTTATTACGATATAAAACTATTGAAAAAAGTAATAGCATAGTATATAATGTGGCCGAAAGGGAAAAAATAAAGCAATAATAATAGATTTGAGGAGGAAAACTATGATAAAGAAAATAGAAAAAGAAGAATTTGAAAAAGAGGTATTAAAAAACTCTAAAACAGTAGTAGTTGACTTTTTTGCAACATGGTGTGGTCCATGTCAAATGCTAATGCCAGTATTAGAAGAAATAGCAAAAGAAAGAGACGATTTTGACATAATTGAAATAGATGTAGATAAAGCACAAGAATTAGCAATGGAATATGATATAGAAGCAGTTCCAACAATGATTATATTCAAAAATGGAACAGCAATAGATAGACTTGGAGGATATTATCCAAAAGAAGAATTAGAAGAAGAATTAAAGAGATATTTATAAGGAGCAGAATATGAAAGGATATATGTTAAATCCAGATAAAGAATATGTAAGTAAGATATTAGAAGGAATATATAGAAAAGATGGGCATTGTCCTTGTAGACTAAATGTGGACGATACAACGCTTTGCCCTTGTGATGAATTTGTAGAAAAGCAAGTATGCAAATGTAATTTATTTGTACTAAGACAAGAAGAAGGAAAGGAAGAAAAGGATGAATAAGTTATTTAATGTAACAGATACCATAAAATATGTAGGTGTAGATGACAAAGAAATGGATTTGTTTGAAAATCAATATATATTAAAAAATGGTATATCATATAATTCATATCTAATTGATGATGAAAAAATAGTAATAATGGATACTGTAGACAAAAGAAAAACAAAAGAATGGCTTGAGAATTTAGAGAAAACTTTAAATGGAAGAAATCCAGACTATTTAGTAATATCACATTTAGAACCAGACCATTCAGGTAGTATAGAAGATGTATTAAGAAAATATCCAGAAATGAAAATCATTGCAAACGAAAAAGTATTTTCAATGTTACCACAATTTATAAATGAAAAATTTGATGACAAAAAAGTAGTAGTAAAAGAAGGAGACATAATAAATACAGGAAAACACAATTTACAATTTATAATGACTCCAATGGTACACTGGCCAGAAGTAATGATGACATATGATGTTACAGAAAAAATATTATTTTCTGCAGATGCATTTGGAAAATTTGGAACACTAGATACAGAGGAAGACTGGATAGATGAATCAAGAAGATATTTTCTTAATATTGTTGGAAAATACGGACTTCAAGTACAAAATGTATTAAAAAAAGCATCAAATTTAGATATAAAGACAATTTGTCCTTTGCATGGACCAATATTAAAAGAGAACTTAGGATATTATATAGGATTATATGATACCTGGAGCAAATATGAATATGAGCAAGAAGGAACTGTAATTGTATGTGGTTCATTACATGGAAACACATTAGAAGCGGCAAAAAAATTAGAGAGAGATTTGATAGAAGATGGACAAATAGTAAAATTAATAGATATTGCGAGAACTCCAGTTCCAGATGCACTTCCTGAGGCATTTAAATTCTCAAAAATGGTTGTAGCATGTTCAACATATAATATGAGTATATTCCCGGCAATAAATTCTTTCTTAAATTTACTAAAAGAAAAGAATTATCAGAGTAGAAAAGTAGGAATTATAGAAAATGGTTCATGGGCTCCAAATGCAGCTAATTGTATAAAAAATATACTTTCTCAAATGAAAGATATTGAAATAATAGAGCCAGTAGTTACTATAAAAACTAAATTAAATGAAGAATCAAACAAAAAATTAGAAGAATTAGAAAAAAGCTTACAGTTATAATAACTATTTACAAACAAGAATATAAATGATAAAATGCAAATATAAATTATAAGGAGGTAAAAAATATGGCAAAATATGAATGTATAGCTTGTGGTTATATTTATGATGAAGAAAAAGAAGGAGTAAAATTTGAAGACTTACCAGCAGATTGGACTTGCCCTCTTTGTGGAGTAGGAAAAGACATGTTTAGAAAAGTGGAGGAATAATATGGCTAGAAAATTAATATTAAAAAAGTGTAAAAGTTGCGGTGCATTGGTAAAAGTTTTTAAAGATTGTACAAGTGATGATTGTGGAATTAGATGCTGTGGAGAGCAAATGTCAGAAATAAAACCTAATTCAGTTGATGCAGCAATAGAAAAACATGTACCTGAATATACAGTTGAAAACTGTAAAATTAAAGTAAAAGTAAATCATGTTATGGAAGAAGAACATTATATAGAATGGATTAGCATGGTAACAGATAATAAAGAATGCACAAAATATTTCAAACCGGGAGATGTTGCAGAAACAGAATTCCACTATGAACCGGGAGCAGTTTTATATGCATATTGCAATAAACATGAACTTTGGTCAAAAGAAGTTGAGTAAAATAAAAGTGTCAGATTATTCTGACATTTTTATAATGAAAAACTTTAAACTTTTTTAGAATAAAAATAATCAAAAAAGTAGAGCTTTTATAACAATATATGAAAAATGGAAGGAGATTAATATGAAAAAGAAAACATTATTTATAGTAATAGCAGTAATAATTATTATAGCAATTATCGCAGGAATTGTATTATTCGTAAATAAAAAGCCAGTAGAAAACAACTTAAATATAACATCTGCAGAGGATATGGGAAATCTAGTAGACCAAATTTATAGTGGTCTAGAAGAAACTATACCATCATCATTAAATACAGTCAAATTAGAACTTTCAAATATAGATTTAGTGAAAACATATACTGGGTTAGATAGCACAGAAGGAATTCAAGATATTGTAGTTTCAGAACCAATGATTAGTTCTCAAGCTTTTTCTTTAATCTTAGTAAAATGTGAAAACGCTACTAAAGCAGATGAAATAGCAGCTAAGATGAATGAATCTGTTAATCCAAATAAATGGATTTGCGTATCAGCAGAAAAAGTATACTCTACAAGTAGTGGAGATGTAGCAATGCTAGTTATGGCTAGTGAAGATTGGGCAAAAACAGTCTATGACAAATTCAAAGAATTAGCTGGTTCTGTGGGAAATGAATATGAGAGAAATGGATTCTAGAAAAATATATTAAAATTAAAAGCTCGAATATGAATAATACACTTTAGTTATTTACAATTGAATATTTAAAGATTTTTTGTCCTTTGCTGTCGAAGCCAAGCTTCTCCAAACTGCGCAGTACTGCAAAATCTTAAATATTCAATTAGATAAATAAAAAACATTTATTCATATTCGAGCTTTTTATCACTAATAGGAGGAAACATGGTATTTTCAAGCATAACTTTTTTATTTTATTTTTTGCCAATTGTACTAATAATTTATTATATATCACCAAAAAAATTTAGAAACTTAGTACTACTAATTTCATCATTATTTTTCTATTTCTTCGGAGAACCAAAATATGGATGGATTATGGTTTTATCTATAATTTCAATGTATGTTCATGGAATACTCATAGATAAATTTAAAAGTACAAAGTATAAAAAAGTTCCACTAATTAGCGGAATAGCTATTAGTATAGCAGTATTATTTTATTTCAAATATTTTGATTTTTTAATAGAAAATATAAATTTGTGGCTGAATAAAAAAATAGATATATTTGGAATAATATTACCAATAGGAATATCTTTCTATACATTCCAAATGATTAGTTACTTGGTTGATGTATATAGAGGAGAAGCAAAAGTTCAAAAAAGCTTTGTAAAACTAGCAACATATATTTCATTATTCCCACAGTTAATTGCTGGGCCAATAGTAAGATATACAACAGTAGAAGAGCAATTAGAAAATAGAGAATATACCTTTGAAAAGTTTGCACATGGAGTAAGAAGATTTGTAATAGGTATGGCAAAAAAGGTACTAATAGCTAATGTAATGGGAGAACTAGTTAATGTATTTAATGAATATGGAGATGGAACAGTCATTTTCTATTGGTTATATGCAATAAGTAATATGCTTCAAATTTACTTTGACTTCTCTGGATATTCAGATATGGCAATTGGATTAGGAAAAATGCTAGGGTTTGAGTTCTTAGAAAACTTTAATTATCCATATATTGCGAAAAGCATAACAGATTTCTGGAGAAGATGGCATATAAGTTTAAGCACATTTTTTAGAGACTATGTATATATAACTTTAGGAGGAAATAGGGTATCTAAAATAAAATGGATTCGAAATATATTAATAGTGTGGACACTTACAGGGTTATGGCATGGAGCAGCATGGAACTTTGTAATATGGGGATTGCTATTTGGAGTATTACTAATTTTAGAAAAAACTATTTTCAAAAATGTAATAGAAAAAATACCTGGATTTATTAGACACATGCTTGTTTTAGTAATTGTAGCAATTAGCTTCGTAATATTTAGTGGCACAGACATGAATACTATTTTAAGCCAAATACTAGGATTATTTGGAATAGGAGCTACAGGATTTGCTTCAAATGTAAGCATTTACT